>JAGNRR010000074.1 GCA_017988595.1 Chitinophagaceae bacterium | reverse complement strand
TATATCCATAGACAGGTGCTTTTGCAGCTTGATAATGAAACCATGGCGATTTATCTGTTACCACTATTTCCTCAAAATTATTTTCGGTATTTAGTAGATATACTTCTCTGGAAATCCAATGCGGATCAAATTTTTTGCCTGCTTTTTCAACTACTGTTTTTAATTGTTCCCAATATTGATGTTCAGGATATACTAAAATTGCTTCTATGGCATAAGTTGAAGCATCTATATAAAGTCCTTTATATAAATACCAATTGCTTAATCCTAAAAAAGCTTCTGGTCTGTTGGGAACTTGTGCTGTTAAGTATCGATATTCAGAAAAAGCCAAACTATCAAATCCTGATTCCAAATATGATTTTGCCAATGTAATTCTAACATCATAATTTTCTTGATTTTTGGCAAGTACTTTTTTTAGTAATGGAATAGCATGAGGATATTCGTGGCTAGCACAAAAATTAAGCGCTTCGCTAAATGATAATGCATCTTCTTCTTCAAGATATGTTTTTAGACTAGGTGTATCTACAAAAAACATTCTTAAATAATGAGATGCTGAATCTACTTTATAATGCAATCGAGTGGCATTTCTACAATTATTTATCAAATCTTCTTTATACGTTTCAGGAGCTAATAAAAACAAATCTCTCATCCGATGAGCTTCTTTTTTGTTTTTCAATATTTCTTTTTCTTCTTTGGTCAATGATGTCGAGGTCAACATTTCATCTATTTCTTCATCAAAATCTTTATTGCTTTTTAAATTTTCGTCAATTGTTGTTGATGCTTTTTTTTCTTCTTCTGCTTGTTCTTCTTGCTCTTCTAATTCTTTTTTAATTCTTTTTTCTTTTCGCTTACTTACTTTTTTTTCTTTTTTAACTTTTTTACCCTCCTCGCCCCTATCTAATCCATTTTCCACAAAAACTTCTTTGTAGTTTAACTGTGTATTTTCGCTTAATGTAGAATCGCCAAATCCAAAATTATCATTTCCTAAACTATCCAATTCATTATCTTTTTCGCCTTGAGCCAATTTTATTTGATTATAAATTTGATATTGAACTTGCACCAAAGCTTCATGAAAATAAGCATCTAATGGATGTTTATCTCTTAGTTCTTTAAATTTCTTTTCGCCTTCAAAAAGATGGAAATTATTTAGCATTCGTCTAGCTTTGATTACTTTCTTTCCATCAGATTTTGAAATCACATTGGGCAAACGGATTTGTGCATTTCCTGTAAAAAAAAGAAATAATAATACAAAGATGAAAAAAATGCGCAGTTGCATTTAGCTAAGATAATTATTTTATCCAATAATTGATGAAGGAAAAATTCCTAATAAAATAATCAAAATTGCATTAATGATTAATAATGCTTTTTCATAAGGCAGTATTGAAGATTTTAATTCTGCTTTGCCATCTTTAAAATAAATACTTTGAATAACCTTGAAATAATAAAAACAGCCTACTGCTGCCATTAAAACTGCTAATATTAAAAGTAAAATTCCATTTCCATTTATCAAATAAGATTGCAAAACCAAATATTTTGCAAAAAATCCAGATGTTATTGGAATTCCAGCTAATGACAATAATGAAATTGTTGCTGTGATTGCCAAAACCGGTTCTTTTCGAGCCAATCCATTAAAACCTTCAAATGTGTAATCTTTTAATCGGATTAAAACTGCAAAAATTCCCAATGAGGCAAGCGTATAAGCAAATCCATAATATATCATTGCTTTTTCGGCTTGTTGATTGATAGCAAAAACTGCAAAAAGCATAAATCCCGCCTGGGCAATGCTCGAATATGCCAACATTCGTTTTACACTTTGTTGATACAATGCGGTTACATTTCCAATGATTAAAGTAATAACTACAATTATAGTCATGGCAACTTGCCATTGGGCACCTACTTGCCCAAACGAATTGTGAAACAATCTTAGAAAAGCTACAAATGCAGAAAACTTAACAATTGTTGCCATAAATGGAGTAAATGCAGTTGGTGTTCCGTCGTAAACATCGGCTGTCCACCAATGCATTGGTGCTGCAGAAACTTTAAAACCAAATGATATCAACAACAGCATTATTCCCATAAAAGGCAAGGCACTTAGTTTTGCTTCTTGTAAAAAATTCATTTGAGAAATATCAAAAGTTCCTGTTGAACCATAAATTAATGTAATCCCCATTAATAATAATCCAGTGCTAAAAGCTCCCATTAAAAAATATTTCAAACTGGCTTCATTACTTTTTAGATTTTCTTTATCAGATCCTGCTAAAATATATTGAGGAATAGATAGAATTTCGATACCAATAAATAAAATTAATAAATTGGCATAAGAAGACAATAAATAGGCACCACATAGGATAAAGAATAATAAGGCAAAATATTCTGCATCGTTTTTGCCCACTTTTGATATTGAATTATGAAAGATAAAAAAATACATCATTGTAGCAAATGTCAATATCACATTGAACCAAAGGGAGTAAAAACTCACCGCTATCATGTTATTAAAATAATGTGTTACAGCCTCGGTTTGAAAACTATGTTCGTAAATCGTTATACCCATTAAAAGAGTAATTCCAATCAATGCTATTGCTTGAACATATGCTGATTTTTTGATAAAAATTGCGGTAAACATCATCAATACACCCAATAAAGCGGCTACAATTATTGCTATCATTTTTTATCCTTTTACTTGTATTAAATTTAAAATTAAATTAGGGAAAAAACCTAAAATTAAAATCATTGCAATGATTGAATACAATGCAATTTTTTCATTCCATGTCAAATCTGTAAAATTTTCGGTGCTTGGTTTCAATTCGCCATATGCTACTTTTTTTATCATTTGCAATGAATATATTGCAGCCAAAATAATGCTCAATCCTGCAAGAACGGTAAACAAAATTGCGTATTTGCTTTGTGCTGTAAATAATCCATTAAACATTAAAAACTCACCCGCAAAACTATTTGTAAGTGGCAGTGCAATATTTGCTAATGTAATAAGGACTAAAGCAAATGTAAAGTTTGGTGCTATTTTAGCAATTCCACCCATTTCATTTAAGTTTAGTGTATTGATTCTTTTTTCAATAATTGAAACTAAAATCCACAAGCCTAAAATATTTATACCATGATTGAACATTTGCAAAATTGCACCTTGAACACCAACTAAATTTTCATTGTGAGCAAACATTGCAGCACACATCAAACCTACGTGGGCTATTGATGAATAAGCAATTAAACGTTTAATATTTGTTTGAACGATAGCAAGGAACGAAGCATATAAAATGCCTATTACACAAAGTGCTAAAACAATATTTACATGACCTAATGCTGCATTTGGAAAAAGAGGTAAAAGCCAATGATAAACTGCAAATAAACCCATTTTCACCATCAAAGCACTTAAAATAACAGTTACAGGCGTTGCTACACTTTCGTAAGTATCGGGTTGCCAAGTATGAAAAGGAAATAACGGCATTTTGATGGCAAAAGCGATAAAAAATAATGCAAAAATTATTGCTTGTGTGCCAATAGGTAAATTTGCACCTGTGCTTGCCATACTTTGCCAAGCAAAAGAAGGAACAGGCATTTGTTGATATAAATACATGATACCAACCAACATTAATAAACTTCCTAAAAGTGTATAAATGAAAAATTTAATACTGACTTTAATTTTATTTTCATCGCCATAGGTGCTACAAAGAAAATAAACTGGTATCAATGCAAACTCCCAAAAAATATAAAACAAAAAGGCATCGTTGGCTAAAAATACGCCCATCAATCCTGACATAGAAAGTAACATCAATCCAAAAAAACGGGATTCATTTTGTTGTTCTTTATTCCATATAGAAATTATTAATATTGTAAAAACCAATGCAGTAAGTAAACACATTAAAAAACCCAAAATTTTCATTTCAAGTAAAAAATTCATGCCATATTGAGGTAGCCAAGCTTGTTGAAATTCTATACCTCCAGTTGATTTAACATCAGGAAATAAAAAAATGCAACTTATAAGTGTTGCCAATGAAGCCACTAAAGCAAGTGATTTTGCAACTAATTTTGGCGCAAAAAACAAAATAACTCCTGCAAGCAATGGGATTAATATGAGTAAAATCAACAACATAGTTTTATATACGCTTCTTTAATTTAAATTATGAAAAAATTGTTTGCATTAAAACAATAAAAATAATGCCGAGTACCATTAAAAAGAAATAAAAACCAACAGAACCATTTTGCAAAAGTCTAAACGTTTTTGCTCCAAATTGAGTAAGTTTTCCAATGCCATTTACACCACCATCTATTATTTTGGGTTCAAAAAACTGATTCGTCCAATTGCTCATTTTTTGCATTGGATTTGAAATTATTTTTTCGTATGCTTCATCAAAATACCATTTGTCTTCAAGAATTTTATTGAACCCAACTGCTATTTTATTTTCATTATATTTTTTATACCCAAACCAAGCAATTGCAATTCCTATCAATGCAATGGCAACTGCAATTCCCATCAACATCCATTCGCCGCTATGAGAAAGCTGATGTGTTTCGGGGTTTGCTGCCAACGATTTTCCAAGAACTGGCATAAGATATTCATTTAATCGATGCTCGCCAATCACTTCTGGCAAACCAATAAATCCTCCAACAATACTTAACACAGCTAAAACAATTAATGGCATGGTCATCAACGCTGGACTTTCGTGTAAATGATGTTCTTGTTCTATTGTTCCTCTAAATTTTCCAAAAAAAGTAAGAAACAACAATCTAAACATATAATATGCTGTAAGCATTGCAGCGATCATACCACCAATCCAATAAATTTTTCCCCAAGGCTGATGCGTAAACACGTGCATCATTATTTCGTCTTTTGAGAAAAATCCACTCAACGGTGGAATACCTGCTATGGCTATGCAGCCTATAAAAAAAGTGATGTAAGTAATTTTCAAATGCTTTTTCAATCCACCCATTTTTCTAATATCTTGTTCATGATGCATGGCATGAATTACCGAGCCACTTCCAAGGAATAAAAGTGCTTTGAAAAAAGCGTGTGTCAATACATGAAAAATTGCAGCCACATAAGCACCCACGCCAAGTGCCATAAACATAAATCCTAATTGTGAAACCGTAGAATATGCCAATACTTTTTTAATATCATTTTGTTGTGTAGCAATGCTTGCTGCTACCAAAGCGGTTGCTAATCCAATTACTAAAATTACATTTTGCACATTGGGCACCATTGTAAAAATAAAATGACTTCTTGAAATCATATAAATACCAGCTGTAACCATTGTGGCAGCATGAATTAATGCACTTACTGGCGTAGGACCAGCCATAGCATCGGGCAACCAAGTAAACAATGGAATTTGTGCACTTTTTCCAGTTGCACCAATAAAAAAACACAATGCAATTGCTGCTAAATACATGGGACTTTCAATTATTCCTTTTGAAATCAATCCTTGCATTTCGGCAATTTCCAAGGTGTCTATTTTGGCTAATAATAAAAATATGCCAATCAAAAAACCTAAATCGCCTATTCTGTTCATTACAAAAGCTTTTTGGGCTGCAGCCGCATAGGCTTCTTTTTTGTACCAAAAACCAATTAATAAATAAGAGGCTAAACCAACACCTTCCCAACCAATAAACATGATAATATAATTACTTCCTAGTACTAAAAGCAACATAAAAAAGACAAATAAATTTAAGTAAGCAAAATATTTACCGACATTTTCATCGTCTTTCATGTAGGCAATAGAATATAGATGAATTAAAAAACCTACGCCTGTAATTATCAATAAAAACAAGGCTGATAATCGATCCACATACAAGGTAAATGGAATATTTATTTTTCCAAAAGAGATAAAATCATATAGATGCTGAACAGCAATATTTTTTCCTTCACCTTCTTCACCGCTGATTTGAGCAAATAACAAAACTGATAATATAAAACTTGCCAATATTGCCAAGCTAGCCAGCCAGCCCGACGTTTTACCCAATACATTTCGACCCAATCCTACTATTAAAAATCCTAACAAGGGAAAAAATGGCACCAACCAAATGTAATTTTGCATGCTTCTTTTTTAATTTTTTAATCTATTTAAAATATTGATATCTACAGAATGTACTTTTCGATACATTAATACAATAATTGCCAAGCCCACACTAACTTCTGCAGCTGCCACAACCATAATAAAAAACACAAACAATTGTGCAGCACTATCTTGATGCATCACCGAAAAAGCAACCATTAAAAGGTTTACTGCATTGAGCATAAGCTCAATACACATTAAAACTATGATGGCGTTTCGGCGCATAAGTACGCCCATAATGCCAATGCAAAACAGCGCAATGCTTAAATATATGTAATAGTGTATGGGCATAAATGAGTTGCTAAATTGCAAGCAAATTTAATACCTTAAACTTGAATTAACGAAATTAAGTGGGATTGTTTTTTTGGGGAATATTGAACTAGAAAAAAAGCCTTTGCGTTTTAGCAAAGGCTTTGTGATTTATTATTATTACTAATTGCTTTATTCCACTAACTCTTTTCGTTGCCATGAATTTTGTTTGCCATAATTGTTGCTATATAAAAAGTAACTATCCGCTGAGCTGTTTGGATTATTTATTTTCAAGCATACATATTTTTCATTATTATCATTAAGTAATACTTCAGTTATATTATTTTCTTTTAATAAATCTGCTGGAGGTGTGATTACCTCCCATTCATATTGCATCGTAGAGGGAATATTGCCATATAATACATTTTTAAGGATGGGTTTATTCTCTATGTTCATCAATTTTTCTTCGCTACAAACATATTTTATTATGGAATTTTTTTTGCCAATGGCAAATGCATTAATACGTCCTTGTATTGGATGAGTTTCAAATATTTTCCCAATTGAATACCCTGATAAAGTACTCCACACATTAGGATTATCTTTTTCGCTAACAAATAAATTATTCATAGCCACATAAGTTCGTCCACTTTCTTTATCATAATAGTGGGGTAGTTTTTCTATTTCTTGGGGCGATAATTCATATTGTGCTTTGGCTTTGTTAAAACTCAATAAAATAATTATAAGCAAAAACAGTTGTTTCATAAGTGATTGATTTATAAAGGGTTATTGTTTTATAAAAGATTGTGTTTGTATTTGTTTATTGATAGTTGCTTTGATGATATACTTGCCATTAGCAAAATTTGATATGGGCATTACTACATTGCTGCTTTCGCATACACCATTATAGGAATTAAGCTTTTTCCCTTCTTGAGAATAAATAGCTAAATGATAATTTTTTCCAATATAGTTTTCATTCCATTTTATATTTAGCTCTACACTTGTGGGGTTAGGAAAAAAGGTAAATAAATTTGCTTGAGTTGTTTTTGTATTTTCTTTAATACTTAGCGGTGCTTCGCCTAGTTTTAAAACAAAATATTTCCAATCTGTTGTATCTGATCCACAACCAAAATTATTAATTATTGTGCCACTTGTTCCGCCAGTTACGCCTACTGCATATAACTCATTATTTATTTCTAATAATTTATCTACCTGTATTGTTACATTACTTTTAATACCCATTTTTCCAATAAGATTTGCACTGGTGTCAATAATGCCTATAACTAAATTATCAGTGCTATCATTTGGATTATCGTTTGTTAAGAAATCGCCTTTTTGCACATAGGGCTGAAGAGAGAACCATAAATTGCCTTGATAAAAAGTAGATTTTAAATTTATAAAACCATTATTAAACCATTTATCGGAACCGTAACATTTTGAATAAAGCATATTAAAATTAGTATCAGTTATTCGTATCCATAAATTCATTATTCCAGATTGCCCTGTTCGATAAGTGGCATCGGTATTTGAAGAGTGAGAAAATCCTATATAATAATATCTGTAATTAATGCTATCATAGTATAATCCTATATTTCCATCAGTTTGATTTCCACCCCATCGATATTTTCTTAGTTCATTGCCAGCACTATCTACTTGAATTGTAAATACATCCCAATATCCTTTTGCTTGACTACCTAAAACTGAAGTTGCGGTATCTTCACAAGACCATGAAAAAATGAACGTATTATTAGCACCTTCTACAATTGCACCTCCTCCTTCTTCTTTTGCTGTGGTGAATATTTTATTCCAAACAATGTTATAAGCGGTATCCAATTTAAATATTACAATATCCGATGCAAAGGGTCCATACCATAGGCTTCGCTGAAAATCATAATCATTGGCATTGGTAGCACCTATGCAATATATAAAGCCATCTTTTGCTATGGTAACATTTAAGCAAGCACTACCTTGTGTTCCTCCAATTGTTTTACTTTTTTTTATAATACCATTAGTATCCACCTCCAAAAACCACATTTGTGCAGCTCTATTAGCGGGACCATTTACATCTCCATCATCACTTGCACTTCTGCCACTTAATAATATATTGTCATTAGATAATTCATTAATTGTTTTAAGCTCATCAATTGTACTACTTCCACCATAATTAACTGTTTTAATGGTATCAAAATTTAAGTTCATGATTATTAATTTTGCATCTCCAGATGGAAATGATTGTGTAACACCAAAAATTCTATTTCCAACTTTTTTCATATAATAATAGCCCATATCATAGTCAAAACATCGCTTGTCTTTAATATAAATATCTTTTTTATAATCGGGCTGGGCGTGGCTTATAAAGGGTAATAAGAGTAGGAGAAAGAGTAGTTTTTTCATTTATAGAAATTTTACTACTCCAAATATAATAAAAAAATCCCGAATACTATTTGGGATTAAATGATATCATATTTATATAAACTCGAAAATTGTGATTCGCTCTTTGCTCTGTTTTTTGCTCTGAAATTTTTACAGTGTTAAAAAATTAATTTAGATATATTATTTTTCTAAGTTCTTAAT
>JAGNRR010000073.1 GCA_017988595.1 Chitinophagaceae bacterium | reverse complement strand
GCTCAAAACATGTCTTCTTTTGAAAAATATAAATATTCAATAGATGAAGAATTTAAAAATGGCTCAACAGAATTTTATAAGTTGGTTCAATCAAAATATTTAGAACAACTTCCTCTTGTAAAAAAATATGCGTTAGAAGCGCTTGACAAACCTTTTACATTTGACGGAAATGATGAAATTGATTTGAGTGGAAAAAAGCAATCTTATGCATTAAATAATGATGAATTAAAAAATCGTTGGGAAAAAAGTGTAAAATATAGAACCTTAGTACGTTTTGTAGAATTAAAAGAAGAACAAGAAAAAGCGATAATAGAAAAAGTTGAAAAAGAAAAAACAAATAAAATTAAAACAATTAAAGTAAACCAAATTGACACTTTAATTAAAACAGAAATTGAATTAGAACAAAAAGCTCGTGAAAGTGTGAAAAAAAATATGGAATATTATTTTAGACGTTTAGATAAAATTGGTAATACAGAACGTTTTGGATTTTATTGCAATGCTATCACACAATATTTAGATCCACATACAAACTTTTTTGCTCCACAAGATAAAAAACGTTTTGATGAAAGTATGAGTGGTGCTTTTTTTGGAATTGGCGCAGTGCTTCAAAGCAAAGAAGGCGTATGTTCTATTTCTCAAATTGTAACGGGCAGTCCTTGTTTTGAACAAGGCAGCTTAAAAGTTGGCGATGTAATTTTAAAAGTAGCACAAGGTGAAGAAGAGCCCGTTGATATAAATGGTTGGGATTTGGAAGATGTGGTACAAATCATTAGAGGGAAAAAAGGTTCTGAAGTTAGATTAACCACAAAACATTTAAATGGAAGTATTGAAATTATTCCAATCATCAGAGATAAAGTTGAAATGGAAGCCACATTTGCAAAATCAATCATTATAAATGAAGGATACAAAAAATTTGGTTTCATATTATTACCAGAGTTTTATGCAGATTTTGGTGGAAATAATGGTGGACGACGTTGTTCTGTAGACATTCAAAAAGAAATTGAAAAATTAAAAGCCGAAAAAGTTGATGGTATCATATTAGATTTAAGAAATAATGGTGGTGGCTCATTAGGCGATGTTGTGGACATTGCAGGATTTTTTATTCCAAGTGGTCCTGTGGTTCAAGTTAAAAGTAGAGATTCAAAACCTGAGCAATTATATGATGAAAATCCTGGAGTGCTTTGGGAAGGTCCATTGGCAATAATGATAAATGGAAATAGTGCATCAGCAAGTGAAATATTAGCTGCTGCTATTCAAGATTACAAAAGAGGAATAATTATTGGTAGCAATTCGTTTGGAAAAGGAACAGTACAACGTGTTTTTAATCTTGATGATTTTTACAGAGGTTCTGCAAAAAGTGTATTACTTGCTGATGGTAGTTCTAGCGAATTAAAACCACTTGGATCTTTGAAACTAACTGTTCAAAAATTTTATAGAATTAATGGTGGCTCCACGCAATTAAAAGGTGTTACACCCGATGTCATCATTCCAGATTCTTATGACTTATTAGATTTGGGAGAGAAAAAAGACAAACATGCTATTCCTTGGGATCAAATAGCAAGTGCAGATTATGAACCTTATAAAATTTTTAACTTAAATACATTGATTGCAAAAAGTAACATTAGAGTTCAAAATAATCCAATTTTTGGTTTAATTGGCGAAAATGCAAAACGATTAAAAGAGCAATTTGACAACAATACTTATTCACTTAATGAAAAAAAATACAAAGAAGAAATAGCTGAAGCAAAAAAAATTAGTGATAAAATGGAAGAGCTTAATAAAAATAAAACCTTATTGAAAACTTATCAAATGAAAGTAGATTTAGATTTAATTGCATCGGACACTGCAGCAATTACTAAAAGTAAAGATTTTCAAAAATTAATTCAAAAGGATGCAGCAATTTTTGAAACCGTAAATATTATGAAAGATTGGAATACCTTATTACCATTAAGTATAAACGCTAAAAAATAATAAAAATGAATAACCAATTTGTTGTAAATATTGAAAATGCAAATATTTATCAAAGCAATAATTTAATATTAGGAGATGTAAATTTCAAAGTTCAAAAAGGTGAATTTGTTTATTTAATCGGAAAAACAGGAACAGGAAAATCTAGTTTATTAAAAACATTATATGGAAATATTCCTTTAAAAGAAGGAAATGGAACTGTTTGTGATTTTGATTTAAAAAAATTGACATGGAAAACAGTTCCCTATTTACGCAGAAATTTAGGTATTGTTTTTCAAGATTTTCAATTATTGACTGATCGAAATGTAAATGAAAATCTACAGTTTGTATTAAGAGCAATTGGCTTTGAAGACAAAAAAATGAATGCAGAAAAAATAGATAATATATTAAGCAAAGTGGGTTTGAAAGGAAAAGGACATAAAATGCCTTATGAAATGAGTGGTGGCGAACAACAACGTGTAGATATTGCACGTGCAATGCTAAACAATCCAAAACTTATTTTGGCGGATGAACCTACAGGAAATTTAGATCCAGATACTGCGGATGAAATTATGGTGTTATTGCATAGTATTTGTGCAGATTATAATACAGCAATTGTAATGGCAACACATGACTATACATTGATTCAAAAATTTCGTTCAAGATTAGTAAGAACTGAACACGGAAAAATTTGGGACAATGCTAGTATTTTAACGTAATTAAGTCTAAAAACTTTTTTACATTTTCTGTATTATCAAACACTTCATTTAATATTTTTTTTCGATTTTCAATTTCTGAAATAGAAATTTCGGCTTGCATCAATTCATTTATACGTTGTTGAAAATGAGCTATAGAATTTGCATTATAGCAAATTGCTTCTAGCCTACTACCTTTTACCATTGCATTATTACAAAGTACAAACCGAGCTGTGTAAAGTGAATTTATTAATTTTAATTTAAGTCCTGTATTTTGAAATGTTGGCAATACATGAATTTGTGCATCTTGCATAAGTTGCTTCATTTTATCATCATCAGGATTTTCTATCAATGATACAAAATCAAATTTTGAAATATATTTTTTGAAATTTTCATCAACATTTGAACCAGCAATGATTAAGATTTGCTGTAAGTTTAGAAAAATTTTTTCAACTAAAAATTTAATACTATTAATATTTTCAAGAACACCAAGATTACCATGATAAAAACAATAATTTCCTTTTCCTTGTTTTATTTCTAACGTTTGATGTGTGTTTTGAGAAGGAATTAATAACACTTTTTTATTCGGAAAAATGCGTTTAAAATACAATTCATCTTCAGTAGAAACACATGCAAAAGAAGTAGCAGATGATAATTTTTTTTGATATTTAAGAATTAATTTAGATTCTATTTTATAATACATTTTTTTTAAAAATGAAGTAGACACCTCACTTAGTTGATGATAATAATCTTGTTCTACATTGTGCATACGAACAATTTTATTTCTATCCTTTAATTCTTCTCGATTAATGTAATAACATGTATGAACACCTTCAAATAAAATTGGTGCATAAATTTCTATTAAATTTTTCAGTAAAGCTTTATTTCTTCTGGAATAAATAATATAAGGCGATAACAATGAAATACCTTTTAATCCAGTGTTTCTTTTATAATAAAATACTTTTTTACAATAAATATCTAAATGAGGTTGAGGTTTTTTTTCATTATATAAAAAACAATGAAGATAAATTTCTACATCCAATTTGTGAAGTTCTTTAATACGTTCATATACATCAATTATGCCGCCATAATTTGCAGGATAAGGCACATCAAAACTTACAATATGTATTTTAGTTTTCAAACAATGTATTATAAAATGAAATTAATTTTTTTTCTTCTTCTTGCCAAGAATATTTTTTGCTGGCTTCTTTGCAATTCATTTTTAATTTTTGATAATAATCATAATTATTTATTAATAAATTCAATCCGTTGCTTAATTCCATTTCATTTAATTCATTAAGCAATAAAGCAACTTCTATTTCAGAATTAATTTTTTGATATTCGGGATAATTCATTGCCAATTGAGGTACGCCAAAGTGCATATAATCAAAAAAACGATTGGCTAAAGATAGCACATTACTTTTCCCAACATTATCAAAAATTGCAATTCCTATTTTGGCATTTTTTGTAAATTCTTTTAATTTGATAGGATCTACATATCCTTTAAATTCAATTTTATTATCTAGTTTATACTTAAGTACTAAATCATTTGCTTGTTCAAAAAAATTGCCATTTCCACAAACAATTAATTTTGCATTTACATTTTTCATCGCTGGTATTAATTTTTCAAAACCCCTACCCTCGTTTACAGCACCTTGGTACAAAATATAATCACCAGTTTTAGCTTGAAAATTTTGTTCATCAAAAACTGTTGCATTTCTTATTATTTCAAAAGTGGAATTATAATTATTATGAAATTCTTTTGCATAAAATTCTCCAATTGTATACCCAAATTTGAATTTTGACACTGCATAGGATTCAATTTTTTTCCATATTTTATAGATCATTGGTCTTCGAACAATTTCTTCCATATCACAAAAAAGTTCATGCGCATCATAAACTCTTTTTGTTTTTTTAAGTTGCGAAACCCAAAGACAAGGTAAAATTGAATCCAAATCAATAGCAACTATTGCATCGGTTTTATTAAATAATAAATAAAAAAATAATCGAATATTATATTCTAAATAAAATATTTTTCCTTTTGAAAAATAACAAAAAAGGCGATGTTGAACAAAGTTTTTTTTAATTAATTCTGGAGATGCATTATTTTTCCTGCCCACTAAAACTACATTATAGCCTGCATTAGACAATGATGAACAAATTCTATTCATTCGTTGATCAAAATTTAGTTCATTTGTTACTGTACAAATTATTTTCTTCATTCTTCAATCAATTTTTCTAAAAAAATTTTTTTGCCGTTTTGAAAAAAATATGGAGACTCGAAACCCGGCATTGATGTCGCTCTTATAATTTTATTGATTTCATTTTTTGGCAATGAAATATCAATTTCTTTTAAACGATTAATTTCATTTCGAAAGTGCAATGAAGTTTCTCTTTGATGAACTAAATCATTTTGTGGTATTGCAACAAAATTTTCATTAATAATATCAAAAATTTTAGATTCAAATAATCGAATTGATGCTTCAAAAGTCAATTTAAATAAGTCATTAACCCAGCAATTTTCAGGAATAGGAAAACGTTCTTCGAACAAAATAGCACCAGAATCTATTCCTTCATCTATTAAATGTAATGTGGCACCAAACTCTTTTTTTTCTTCTAAAATAGCAAAAGAAAATTGATTGCAACCTCGATATTCTGGCAAAGGTGCCATGTGAAGATTTACGGCTATTTTAGTTGCTTTCTCAATGTGTTTTTGTTTTAAAATAAAAGGATATTGCACTGAAATTATAATATCGCACAAAGGCATTTCATCGACATCATAAAACAATGGAATATTGTGCATTAATGCAATATTTTCCAAAGTAATTTCAGTATCAAATGCTTTGTTTTCTTTAGTTGAAATGGCTATAATTTCAATATTAAATTCAACTATATTATTCAACAAAAATTGCAAACATTCGCATGCAATAGGCTTTGCACCTAAAAAAACAATTTTTGTTTTATTCATTTTACAAAAATAATTGTTTAAGGCTATAGAATGATTAAATTTGACAAATATTTAAATGTCATTACGAATTTTAATTTTAACGCCAAGAATTCCATTTCCATTAAAAGATGGAGGCGCGTTGGCAATGTATCAAAGCATTGAAATGTATCACAAAATGGGTTGTGAAGTTAGCTTATTAAGCATGAACACAACAAAACATTGGTGCAACGAAGAAGATTTGCCTTCACTTTTTCAACAAATAAATTATTTTGAGTCTGTAAAAGTAGAAACAAACATTAATGTATTTAGTGCTTTCAAAAACTTATTTGGCAAAAAATCTTATCATATTGAACGATTTATAAATAAAAAATTTGAAAAAGCATTTAATACTATTTTAGAAACGCTTGAGTTTGACATCATTCAGTTTGAAAGTATTTTTACAGCACCATATTTATCTTTAATTGAAAAAGATAATAAAGCCTTAAAAGTTGCAAGATTGCATAATATTGAATTTAAAATTTGGGAGCAATTAGCAAAAAATGAAAAAAATTTTTTAAAAAAATCTTATTTACAATTGCTAGCAAAAAGGCTGAAAGAATTTGAATTAGCTAATTTAAATTTATTTGATTTATTGTTGCCTATTTCCGAAAATGAGCTACAAGTATTAAACACTTTGGGAATTGAAACAGAAAAAAAATATATTCCATATGGAGTTGAAAAATTTTATTTTAAAACAGATGCTATTGAACAAGAAAAAGATTCTATTTATTTTATCGGCAGCATGGATTGGATGCCAAACCAAGAAGGCGTTGAGTGGTTTTTAGAATCCGTTTGGCCAAGATTAACAGCACATTGGAAAAATTTAAAATTTTATATAGCTGGAAAAAATATGCCTCATAATTTATTCAAAAAAACAAAAAATGTAATTATGCTTGGCGAAATTGAAGACATGAAAACCTTTAGTTTGGAAAAAAATATTTTGATTGTGCCTTTAAAATCTGGTGCAGGATTGCGTATAAAAATATTAGAAGCTATGGCTTTGGGTAAAACAATTATCAGCACAGAAGCTGGTGTTGAAGGCTTGGGTCTTGAAAAAAATATTCATTATTTAAGTGCAAATTCTGCAGAAGCATTTGAACGAAAAATAAAACTCTGTATAGATGAACCTGCAGAAGCAAAAACATTGGGCGAAAATGCAAAAAAAATGTGTTTAGAGAAGTTCAATAAAACTGAAATCTATAAGAATTTAATTACCTACTTTATTTTTAAAACACAAGTCGAAAAATAAAATGCGTAATTTAGTTGTCATCACAACACGTTTTCCATTTCCTTTAAACAAAGGTGATAAACTTAGACTTTTTCATCAAATAAAATATTTATCAAAAGAATTTAAAATTCATTTGCTTTGCACTTCATCAACATTTGTGTTCAATATTCAAATTCAAGAATTGATGCCCTATTGCGAAAGCATTCAAGTATTTCCAATTAGAAAATATGAACTTGTTTTTAATACGTTGAAATCTATCTTTAGCAAAATTCCCTTTCAAGTAACTTTATTTTTTACAAAACGAATTGAAAAAAAAATAAATGCAAGAATTGCTGAAATTGAAAATCCATTATTTTATTTTCAACTTTCCAGAACATCTTTATATGCAAAAAATAAAGAAAAAAAAGCAGTACTAGATTTGCAAGATGCATTTTCAATAAACTATAAACGTACTTTAGATCAAGTGTTTGGCTTAAAAAAAATGTTTTATTATTTAGAGTGGAAACGAATGATGGCTTATGAAAAAAAATTAATTCAAACTTTTAAACAGCTAACTATTATCGCTGAGTATGATAAAAAAGTAATTGATGAAAGTGCAAAAAATTTAACAGTAATATCAAATGGAGTGGATGAAAAATATTATAGACCACAACAAAAAGAAATAAAGTATGATATTTTATTCTCTGGAAATCTAAATTATTTACCAAATGAAAAAGCAGCAATTTATTTAATTGCAACTATTTTTCCAGCGTTATTAAAAAAAATACCAACAATTCAAATTGCAATTGCTGGCGATTTTAATTCATCGAAAATTAAAAAAATATCCCATCCGCAAATTCATATTTTAGGAAAAGTAGATGATATGCGAGATGCCTATGCAACTTCAAAAATCTATGTAGCACCTTTGTTTACTGGAGCAGGATTACAAAATAAATTACTGGAAGCAATGAGCATGGTACTTCCTTGCATTACAACATCAATTGCCAATGTTTCTTTATTTGCTGAAAATGAAACATCCATTTTGATTGCAGAAAATGCAGATGAATTTGTAACACAAATTTTACGTTTAACGACCGATAAAGATCTTTATCAAAAAATTTCTATTGGTGGAAAAATGCATATTCATCATAATTTTTCATGGGAAAATGCAAATAAAAAACTTTCCACTTTACTCAAATCCTTGTGAATGAATTTGATTTAAAATCTGATAATTTGTCAAATCAAATTGCGACGGAACCACAGAAGCAAAATTATTATCTAATGCCCAAACATCAGTATCTTTTGCTTTATCATTATTTTTAAATTCTCCTGTAAGCCAAAAATATTTTTTACCAGTAGGATCTAATCGTTCTACAAAATTTTCTTGCCATTTGGCATTAGCTTGTCTGCAAAATTTCAATCCTTTATATTTTTTCTTATCAATTTTTGGAATATTTACATTATACAAAGCCTTTGAAGGAATTTTTTCAGTCAATACTTTTTTTATCATTTCTTCAACTACAATTTTACTTAACGTAAAATCGGCATCATCGCTATAATCTAACAAAGAAAAACCAATAGCAGGAATTCCTTCAATAGCAGCTTCCATGGCAGCACTCATCGTTCCCGAATAAATTATATTTATAGAACAATTGGAGCCATGATTAATTCCACTTAAACATAAATCAGGTTTACGTTTCAAAATTTTATCCACTGCAAGTTTCACACAATCAACAGGCGTTCCAGTTGTTTCATAAGATGGAATACCTTTCATAATTTCTACGGGTCGAAAACGCAAAGGTTTTCCAATTGTAATTGCATGTCCCATGCCACTTTGTGGACTATCTGGGGCAACAACAATAACATCTCCAAATTTTTTTGCTGCTTGAACTAATGCTAAAATTCCTTTTGACAAAATGCCATCATCATTGGTAATTAATATTGTAGGCTTATTACTATTTTTTTTCTTTTCTTTAGTCATAAAAATGATTGAACTTGATTAATAATTATAATTTTTATTTTGTTAAAAAATAAAACGATAATTGATTTGAAACAAATATAGTATCTTGAATTTAAAT
>JAGNRR010000268.1 GCA_017988595.1 Chitinophagaceae bacterium | reverse complement strand
AAAATTCAATTTCGTCTTGATTATTTATCTTATTTTTGTGTTTTACTAGTACAATAAAATCATGATTTATATAACAAGAGTGGAACATTTTAACGCTGCTCATAAACTTTGGAATGAAAATTGGAGCGTTGAAAAAAACAAAGAAGTTTTTGGAAAATGTGCAAATGAAAATTTTCATGGACATAATTACGAATTACATGTTACCGTAAAAGGTGCAATTGATGAAAGCACCGCTTTTGTTATTAATGCAAAAACACTTGGAAAAATAATTATCGAAAAGGTGGTTGACAAAGTAGATCATTGCAATCTAAATTCTGATGTCGATTTTATGAAAGGAAAAATGACAAGTGCTGAAAATTTTACAATTGCCATTTGGGATATTTTAAAACCAGAAATCGAAAAAGAAAACTGCTCGTTACATTGTATAAAATTAATTGAAACACCTAAAATATACATTGAATATTACGGTTAAAATCCTTTTATGAAATACAAAAAAATTGAAGAGTATAATCCTGAAATTATAGATTCACTTAGCAAAAGCTATGGTGATATTTTAACAGCTCTTGGCGAAAATATTTCTCGTGAAGGTTTGTTGAAAACACCAGAACGTGTTGCAAAAGCGATGAGTTTTCTTACAAAAGGATATGATGAAAATGGTGTAGATTTTTTAAATTCTGCAAAATTCAAAGAATCTTATTCCGAAATGGTAATTGTAAAAGACATAGAATTATATTCGATGTGCGAACATCACATGTTGCCTTTTATTGGAAAAGCACATATTGCTTATATTCCAAATGGTTTCATTACTGGATTGAGCAAATTGGCAAGAGTTGTGGATGTTTATGCTCGTCGATTGCAAGTTCAAGAACGAATGACACATCAAATTTTAGAAGACATTAAAGAGGCTTTAAACCCACTTGGTGTAGCTGTGATTATTGAAGCGAAACACATGTGTATGATGATGCGTGGTGTTCAAAAACAAAATAGTTCTACAACTACTTCTGCTTTTTTTGGAGAATTTGAAACTAACGAAAAAACAAGAGCAGAATTTACAAGATTAGTTTCTGCAACCTTACATTAATTTTTTTTATCGTAAATCTACCAATTCTACTTTTGGATATTTTTCTTTACTAAATGTAAATTCTTTTTCATCCATCTTTGGATTCTTAACTAATTGGCTAATCGTATAACCATAAATTGAGCCGCTTTTATCATAAACAGCACCACTATTTATAAAATTTGTAGCCATATCAATAAATAAGATAACTTGCGTATATTGTTTGTTTTTATTAATTGGTGTTAATAAAACGGCATTTACTTTTTTGCCATTCACTGTTTTTTCGCCAATAAATTTATTGGTATAATTTTTATCGTAAAAATTTGTAAATATTTTTGAAGGACTAAAAGCATCTTCATCATCATCAAATGAAGTAATTTGAGCTTCGTTATTTTCTTTACTAAACGTATAAATATCTTTGTTGTCGCAAAAAATTTCTTGACCGCCAATACTTACATAATATTTATTGCCTTTCATCTTAAAACTTCCTTTTTTGCTTTGTTTTTCTTTAGTTTTAGGATTAGAAATTGTAATTGTAAAGTTTGCTTTCATGCTTTGCATACTTTTTAGGTTTGCACTTACTTTATCTAAAATAGCTTTTGCTTTACTGTCTGTTTGTGCAAAAGATGCTTTAAAAAAACAAAGGGTAAGAAATAGTAGAATTAAATTTTTCATTTTTATTATTTAGAAATACAAAAGTCATTTATCTTTTGTGAATAGGGTATTAATGTTAAATATTGTTTCTATAAAATTTGTTAAAAAAAATTATCGGATGGTGTAATAAGCACAAGTGGTTAAAAAATTTCTCACAAAAGGCACTGCTCCAAAAAGCCAATTTTGTTTTCTAGCATTTAATCCAAATTTGTATTTATATATTGGATTGATTAAAAACCATTGTTTTTTATCAATCCTAAAATTACTTTTCTTTACAATTTTTTCAAAACGTTCAATCGTAATTTGAGTATCTTTTATTTCAAGTAATGAGTCTATTATGCCATCACTTTCGCCAAACTTTTTTAAAATAGAAATGTACATTTTTCTGGGTAAAATATGATAATAAGGAAGTTTTGATGCCCATTTGCTTACTGCATTTTGTTGGTGTCCGCCAAAAGGCATGTGCCAAGGTGGAAAACCAAAAAAAACGACACCATTTGGCTTCAATAATTTTCGTAACTCTGGAATAAATTTTTCTTGCTCATAAATATGTTCTATCACATCTTTCAGAATGATGACATCAAAACTATTTTTATATTTCGTCAAAAATTGTTCTTCTAAAATATTTTGGTTTAGAAATGAAACGTTACCTTTTGCAACATCTTCTGCCAAATATTCATTTGCCAAATCCAAACGTTGCTGTGCTAAATCCACGCCCAAACACTTGCAACCTTTATCCACAAATGGTTTCAATACACCACCTTCGCCACATCCTATTTCTAATATTGTTTTAGATGCATCTATTTCTATACTTTGAGC
>JAGNRR010000267.1 GCA_017988595.1 Chitinophagaceae bacterium | reverse complement strand
CTATTGGCATGTTAGGAATTATGGAAGACCTATCGAAGCATACTGGAATTGCCTTTCAGGAAGAAGATGACATGATTATCTTATTGGGTGATTGCAGAGATGATATCGGAAGTTCAGAATATTTGAAAAGATACCATCAGATAGAAAAATCTCCAGCACCTTATTTTGACATTGATGAAGAATTGAAATTGCAAAAAGTAGTTTCGCTATTGATAAAAGAAGGATTTTGTAAGTCTGCCCATGATATTTCGGAAGGCGGCTTATTCACAACTTTGATAGAATGTGCAATAGTGAATGAAATTGGTTTCAATATGAGTACGGATGGAAAGTATAGAAAAGATGCCTTTTTGTTTGGAGAAAGTCAAAGTAGGGTAGTGATTACCGTTTCGAGAGAAAAATTGTATATCTTGATGAATTATTTGAATTTAATTTCATTCCCATACGATTTGATAGGAAGAGTTGAAAATAGCCATGTTGTGATAGATGGCGAAGATTTTGGAAATATTAGTTATTGGAAAAATGTTCACCAAAATACGTTAGGTGATATAATGTCTTAAAAAAAATATATATGAAACAATTATTTTTTTCACTTTTAAGTCTATTGGTTATATGGACAAGCTGTAATTCTCTTACAAAGGGTTTTGAACTAGAAGGAGAGTTGAAAAATGCAGCAAATATGCAAATGACTTTAGAAAAAGTAGAATTTTCTAATAATCTAAAATTGGTAGGCACCACTCAAGTGGATGGAGCTGGAAAATTCAAATTGAAATTGGAAGAAAAGCCATTACCAGGAGTTTACATGGTGAAAGCTGGAAATAAAAGACTATTATTGTTCTTTGATGGTAGTGAAAAAGAGGTGAAATTAACTGGAGATTACAATAATTTAGAGAAGTATGATATCAATGTTACTGGCTCAAAAGGCAGTAAAGATTATGCAGAGTTGATGAAAAAATTAGCTTCGCAATCAGTGGATCAAAATTATTTGAAGAATTATGTTGTGAATGGACAAAATACATTAATCAATGCAACTTTGTCTTTTCAGGTGTTATTCAATGAATTGAATGCCAATTTGTCGGCAGTAAATAAGATCGCTGATAATTTGGATAAAGAGTTTCCAGGAAGCTCTTATGCAAAAGATTATAGAAATGTGATCGCTCAAGTAAAAACGAAGATGGATGCTGAGGCTTCAGCAATGAAAATAAAGATTGGGGAGTTGGCTCCTGAAATTAATTTGCCTGGTCCAGATGGTAAAAAACATTCTTTAGCTGCATTAAAAGGGAAAGTGGTATTATTAGATTTTTGGGCTAGCTGGTGTGGACCATGTAGAAGGGAAAATCCTCATGTAGTGAGTGTTTACAATCAATTTAAAGACAAAGGATTCACCGTTTTTAGTGTATCATTAGATGGTGGAGGAGACCCAGCACAGGGAACGGCAGCTTGGAAAAATGCGATTGCACAAGATAAATTAGTTTGGGAAAACCATGTATCTGATTTGAAAAAATGGCAATCTGAGCCTGCTGCGATGTATGGTGTTCAATCAATTCCGCAAACTTTCTTATTGGACAAAGAAGGAAAGATTGCAGCCATTAATCCGAGAGAAAACTTGGAAGCTGAGGTAGCAAAGTTATTAAAATAAAATAAATATTGAAAAGAGATAGGTTAATCATTAGGCTATCTCTTTTTTTAATAAAAAGTAATGTTATACGAATTATTTACAAGATTTGTAAAATTTGGAATCGTAGGTGCCGTTTGTGCATTTATAGATTTTGGTATTACAGCTTGGGCAAAAGAGAAGTTGAATTACAGAAAGCTGGTTTCCAATACGATGGGATTTTGTACTGCTGTAATTAGTAATTTCTTTTTGAATAGATATTTTACTTTCGGTGCGATTCAATCGGATATTAAATTGCAATTTGTCAAGTTTTTATGTGTAGCTCTTATTGGTTTAGGACTAAATAATCTTATTGTATATATCTTATCTGAAATTAAATCCAAAAACTTTTATTTCTCAAAAGTATTAGCTACAGGAGTGGTGATGTTTTGGAATTTCTTTGCAAATTATTGGTTTACTTTTAAGTAAATATTTAGTTGAAAACAATTTGTTTTAAAACTCTGATTATAAGATTAATATTTAATCGATTTGATTTTAGCCTTTTTACTTTTTTGTCTTGACACAAAAAAGTAACAAAAAAAAGTCAAGGCTTTATAAAAATCTTAACAGAAAATATTCACAAAAATTGCTAAACAAAAAAAACTCGCTGAATCCTTTTGTTAAAAAAATTATCATTATACTAGCTCAAACAGTTTTTTGTTTTTAACGCATTTTTGCAAAAATTTTCTTAATTTTTATAATGCCAGCAAAAGTTGTCTTTGTTGAAGTATTTGTAAGAAAGATTGATTGTGTTTTTGTTTTAAATTAAGCGATTTTTTAGATATTTAGCTAAAAGTAAATAAATTTACCCAATCCCCGAATTACCCAAATCCCCGAATAAATCGATTCAACTCCCGTTCCGAATTATAGGAACTTCCGAAT
>JAGNRR010000266.1 GCA_017988595.1 Chitinophagaceae bacterium | reverse complement strand
TTTGGGCTTGCAGTAAGTTCTGAAATCATAATTAGATTTTTATTAGTAAATAAATCAAAAATAGGCAGCGTATTATTTACGACTGCAGTTTTTTAGAGCTTACTGCTTTTACATAGATGCTTGGCAATATGGCGGCTGAAGTGCTTATATGAAACATTTGTGCAAGGTTCAACAGCAGTAATTCTATTGAACTTTTGTGCTAAAAATCCGCCACATCGCCAAGCCGAAAACCGTTAGTGGTAATCCGTAGAACCCCCAACTCAAAGTTAATTTTCATTGAAAAAAAATATTTATTGCAACGTGTAACATTTTTGTAAGTCTCGTATCTAAAAGACGAATTATTTCAATTAACGATTTAAAATTTAGAAAAATGACTGAAAAAATGAAACAAAGATTAACTATTATCTCAATAGTTATTTTAATTATTCAATTTAGCTTTAAAGCTCATAGCCAAACCACTATTTCACCATTTAAAGTTCAAAAAACAGGACAAGGAAAACAGGCGATTATTTTCATTCCTGGCTTTGCTTGTTCAGGAGAAGTGTGGAAAGAAACCAAAAGTAATTTTGAAAAAGATTATGTTTGTTACACATTAACAATGGCTGGTTTTGCAGAAGTAAAACCACAACAAAATGTAAGTTTCATAAATTGGGAAAACGCTATTGTAAAGTATATTCAAGAAAATAAAATTGACAAACCAATTATTGTAGGACACAGTATGGGTGGTGGTTTGGCATTGGCAATTGCTTCTGATTTCCCAGATTTAATTGATAAAATTATTGTGGTTGACGCATTACCTTGTTTGCCAGCATTGATGAATCCCAATTTTAAAGCAAAAGAAAATAATGACTGCTCCACAATTGTTAATCAAATGACTGCTATGACTGATGAGCAGTTTTGTCAAATGCAAAAAATGTCAATTCCAAGACTTTTAACTGATACTTCAATGCAAGAAAAAGTTGTAAGTTGGAGTGTAAAATCCGATAGAAAAACTTTTGCTGAAATGTACTGCGATTTTTCAAATACAGATTTGAGAGAGAAAATAAAGACCATAAAATGTCCTAATTTAATTCTATTGGAATCTTATTTTGTAAATTTGAAACCTACAATTGAAGAACAATATAAAAATTTGAAATCAGCTAATTTGCAATATGCAAATAAAGGACTTCATTTTATAATGTATGACGATAAAGAATGGTATTTAACACAAATAAATAATTTTTTAGCAACGAAATAATGCAATTTGACGAAATATATAAAACATATTGGCAAAAAGTATTTCGGATGTGTATGGGATATGTAAACGACTTTGAATGGGCACAAGACATTGCACAAGAAACTTTTATTATCGTATGGAAACAACTCCCAAATTTTAGAAATGAATCAAATATTGGAACTTGGATTTTTAAAATAGCTTCTAATAACTGTTTAAAGCAAATTGAAAAAGAAAAACGAATGGTTAAAACAGAACTCCCAATAAATTTAAAAGAAGAAAATCAAGAATCTATTGAGCCACAACTTCTATTGCTTTGCAAATTTATTTCCGAATTAGCAGAGATAGACAGACTAATAATTTCATTAGAATTAGAAGAAATAAAACAAGTCGAGATAGCAAATATCATAGGTATTTCAGAGGCAAATGTGCGAGTAAAAATTCATAGAATTAAAGAAAAATTGATGAAAAAATTTAAAGAAAATGGACAACAATAATATTGATTTCTCAAATATTTGGAAACAACAAAAAGTTGTTCAACCAAACATAGATGAATTACTGAATAAATTGAAAAGGTATAAAAAAAGTAATATTAAAAAACTTATTATTTCAAATATTTTATTAATTGCAACTAGTGGCTTTATTATTTTTATTTGGTATTACTATCAACCACAGTTTATTACCACAAAGATTGGGATTATTTTGACAATTTTAGCGATGTTAATTTATTTGTTCGCTTACAACAAGCAATACTCATTTTTTAATAGTCTTGATGCTACACAATCTAATAGTGATTATCTTAATGGTTTGACAGCTTTAAAAACTAAACAAAAATTCATCCAAACAACAATGTTGAGCATTTACTTTATAATGCTATCAACAGGAATTTGTTTATATATGTATGAATATACATCAAGAATGACAATGTTTTGGGCAATTTTTGCTTATGGAATTACATTGACTTGGATAGCCATTAATTGGTTTTATTTAAGACCAAAAACAATAAAAAAACAACAGTTTAAATTGGACGAATTAATTGAAAAGTTTGAAACTGTAAATAAACAACTGAATGATGAATAAAACGGACTACCGCTAACATGGGTTCCTATGTAAAGCAGTATTCCCTGTGCAAAGGTAAATAATGCTGCGATATGTATATTTTTTTAGTTCATATTTTTTAAAATGAAGGGCGCAAAAAAAATTGTGGTAAACTTTTTTTTGGGCCCTTAAAAGCCTAAAAAAAAGTTTTCCATGATTTTTTCACACGGCCTGTTTTTTTTATTACCTTATGCTCCGACTCCTATTTGTAGCAGTAGGACTT
>JAGNRR010000265.1 GCA_017988595.1 Chitinophagaceae bacterium | reverse complement strand
TTTCCAACGTTTCTATTGAATCAACCAAAACAATCAAACTTTTTTCTTTTGGTCTTTGTTTAATTTCGAAGATTTTATCTACAGCATCTGCGTTGCTCGCATCGCAACCAAGGCCCCAAATTGTATCAGTAGGATAAAGCAAAACATTGCCTTCAATCAAATGATTGATGCAACGAATTAAATGGCTGTCTAATTTTGTTTTCATGTTGTTTTACACAATTCCAAAGTTTTGGAATGCAAAGATAATAAGAAAGCAAAGTATTTACAATGTTGCGTTTCGGAATCTGTATCTATACAAAAATGATTTTTCTCTTACTTTTTTTTGGAAAAAAGTAAGCAAAAACCATTTGCTAAAAGCAAGGCAATTTTTAATCTTATTTTCCTGCGGAAAAGATTAAAACCGAAGCTAAAATCAAAAAGCCAACACTAAAGCAATTCATTTTTTGATTTTACTTCTATTGCTGTGCTTTTAGCAAAACTAACTCTTCTGCGGTTTGGCTCTTTGCAATGTTATTATACTTTATAAATGTACTACGATTTTTTTGCTTACCATGTTTTAGATTCTTCTTCTAAATCTTCTTGTGTAATAAATTCACCATTTTTTATTTGCAATAATGCTTCGTCAATTTCTTTATTGTATTGTTCAATATCCATAAGATTAATTGTGTTTTGATTGAAGTACAATAATTTTATCTTCTAAGAATGCTGTTTTTTCTTCAAGCAACTTAATTTTATCTTCGTATAATTGTTTCATTTCATTGCTCATATAATATTGACCAATTTGTTGATTGATTTTGCTGTTAAAATTATTGAATGCAACTTTGTCATCAAAGCCAATAATTGTCTCAACATCAACTTTTAGTATCTGTGCTATTTTTTGTAATTTATCATAATTAATACTTACTTCATTTCTTTCAATTTTTCCATAACCAGTAATAGACATTTCTAAATCATGTGCAATATTTTCTTGACTAAACCCTTTCAATTCTCTTATTTTTCTAATTTTAGTGCCTATTTCCATAAAATCATTTTTAGTAAATATAAAGATATTATTTCAGTGTGATATTTTATTAACTGAAAAGAATTATTTAGCACAAATCTTTTTTCATATAAATATTCCAACCCTTTAATTTTGTTTAAAATTAATATTATATGAAAAAGAAATTAAAAATTGGCATGTTGTTTACTGCACTTGGCTTAACACTTGGACTTTCATCATGCAAGAAAGCGTGGATTTGTGAATGTACAGACAATTCTACTGGTTCAAAATATGACATTAATGTAGATTATGGTGAAAAGTTAAAAAAATCAGATGCAAAAAAGAAATGTGATGCAATAGAAAACAACAGAAGTTTTGATGCAACATGTTCATTAAAATAAAAGCATGTTTAAATCTTTATTTCAATTTCTATACAAAACATTAGAAATGATTAATAATAATACAGATGTTGCCTTACAAAACTTGAGGCAACATTTGTATTTTATGGATTTTGAAGACAGAAGTGATGATGTATATGTTGTAACTTACGCAAAAGCTGGCACTACATGGCTGCAAGTAATATTACACAATTTATTGACCAATGGTAATATGGATTTTGACCACATTTATGATGTTTCACCTTGGCCTCAAAATGAAGCTTTTAATGGTGAAAGCACTGAAAGAATAAATAAACTTGCATCGCCAAGAATATTAAAATCGCACGATAAATATGATTTTTATGATTCAGCATCAAAAAATAAGTTTATTTATTTGTATCGTGATGGAAAAGATGTGGCTGTTTCATTATACTTTCATAATAAAAACTATGTTGATGCCAACCTAACATTTAATACTAATTTTCAGGAATTTTTCTTAGATGATTCTTATCATTTAAATTGGTTTAAATTTAATAATGAATGGCTTCAGAATAAAAATAGATTTAGAATACTATACATTTCTTACGAAGAATTAATAACTCACTTTGATAATACATTAAAAAAAATCGCTAATTATTTAAATGTTGAATTAACTAGTGAAATTATTACAAGAATAAATACACATGCTTCCTTTGAATATATGAAACAACACGAAGAAAAATTTGGTAAAAAGAAGCCAAAATCTTCTGAATTAGTTTATAATCAATTTATCAGAAAAGGAAAAATTGGCGAAGGAAATAATTATTTAAATAAACAAGAACTTGAAGAATACAATAAAAGATATGTTGAATTTATTGAACCATATTTAAGCAAAATAAAGATATAGCTTTAATAATTTACACCAAACTCTTATACACATTCATCATCTTTTCCGTCATTTTTTCAGGATTGAATTTTTGAACTTGATGAATTGATTTTTGTTTTATTTCAGCTGCTAATTCTAAATTATAATAAATAAAATTGATGGCAGCTGAAATTTCTTCTACATTCAGCGGATCAACAAAGATACAAGCATCGCCACCAACTTCAGGCATTGATGAAATATTGCTGGTGATGACTGGTTTTCCGCAACGCAACGCTTCTAAAATCGGCAAGCCAAATCCTTCGTACAAACTTGGA
>JAGNRR010000264.1 GCA_017988595.1 Chitinophagaceae bacterium | reverse complement strand
GGTTAGGAATGTTTAATTTGCCATTGGATTGCATCGTTATTTTTTCACCCATTATCTTTTTTTTAATGGGTGCAAAAGTATTTAATTAATTTTTCATTCTTTGATAAAACAGTCAAAGAATTCTAATAAATTAAATAAGAAAATCTATTTTATTATATTCAAAACATTTTTAAAAGGTATAATAAATTGTTACTTTTGGTTTTTAAACAAAAAATAAATTTTGCATGAAACAATTTTTTGAAAACAACGCAGCATTGATTTACAAAGTTAGTCTTGTATTAGTTTGCGGTATCATGGTGAGCATGAGTTTTTGGTTTGGCATTAGTGGCGATGAAGTGGATATGAACGAATATGGAAAAGCGATTCTAAAATTTTATACGTCATTTGGTGGCGATGAAACGGTTTTCAATATGCCTGATATTTACGATAGAGATCATATTTTAAAATATTATGGTGGTTTTTATGACACCATTTGCGCTGTAATTACGCCCATTTCTCCATTTGAAGTGTTCACCACTCGACATATTTTAAATGCCTTAATGGGATTTATTGCTATTTTTTTTACGTCAAAAATTACGCAAAAGCTTTTTGGTAATGGTTCAGCAATATTATCTATATGGTTAATGTTTTTATCGCCATTTTTTCTTGGTCATGCCATGAATAATCCAAAAGATATTCCTTTTGCAGCATTTTATATCATGGCTGTTTATGGCATCATTCGATTGTTTGAAAAATTGCCCAATGCTACTAATAAAGATTATGCATTTGCCATTTTGCCAATTGGTTTTGCAATGGCTTCTCGTATTGGCGGATTGCTTTTAATTCCCGAAATGTTTGTCTTTGTTTTTCTGTTATGGTTTACAAAAACAAAATTTCAAGGCGAAAAAATTTCGTTATTTTCTTATATAAAACCCTTGGCTATTGTTTCTGTTTTAGGTTATTTGGCAGCTTGTCTTTTTTGGCCCTTCGGTTTAATAGACCCATTAAATAATCCATTATTTGCTTTGCAACAAATGACCAATTTAAGTGTGGGTATGAAACAAGTTTTTGAAGGGGTTAAAATATTTTCAACAGAATTTCCGACGTATTATTTGCCAAAAATGTTTACCATCACCAATACTTTTGGAGTGTTGATTGGATTACTGGTTTCAGTATTTTTTCTTTGGAAATATAGAAAAAATAAAAATGCGGCCATTTTATATTTTATTTTCTTCACCGCTTTGTTTCCATTTTTTTATATTATTTATTCAAAGTCCAATGTATTTCATGCATGGCGACATACCTTATTTATTTTTCCTTCGGTAATAGTTTGTGCTACTTTTGGTTGGATTTCTTTGCAGCAACTTTTTGAAGATCAAAAAATAAAATTGGCTTTAGTTTTTATTCCAATTTTATTATTGCTAGAGCCATTAGTTTTTATAGCTAAAACATTTCCAAACACCAATACATATTATAATGCAATAGTTGGTGGCACTTCGGGTGCTTATGGGAATTATGAAGTGGATTTTTATTATAATGGATTAAAAGAAAGTGCAGATTGGTTTGTGAAAAATGAATTACCAAAACATAAAAACGATAAAGACAGTTTGCTTGTTGTAACAAATGCTATTCATATTTTACCTTATTATTTTCCAAAAGATGCCAAAGTAAAATTTGATTATATTCGTTATCGAGAACGAAATTTAAAAGATTGGGATGTGGCTTTTTATCATTTAGCATTGATTCCCGAAGATGATATTAAAAACAAAACTTGGATTCCAAATCAAACGACACTTTATAAAACAACTGTGGAAGGAAATGCCTTAGCCGCAGTAATAAAAAGAACATCAAAAGATGATATAAAAGGAATGCAATTTTTTCAAGCCAATCAATTGGATAGTGCATTGATTTATTTGAACAATTACTTAAAAGCAGATCCTGCTAATACATCAATATTAAATAATGTTGCCAACATTTATTTGCAAAAAAATAATATAGCAGAAGCCGAAAAATTAGTGAATCAATCCAATGCACTTCAGCCCAATAATGTGGAAACACAAAACATGCAAGCGATGATAAAAATGCAAAAAAATGATTTTGCAGGAGCGTTGAGTTTGTTTCAAAATGTCATCACACAAGCGCCAGAATTTGTGCAAGCCTATTATTATATGGGTATTTGTTTATATCAAACTGGGCGATATCAAGATGCAATTAATATTTTAAATTCAGCTTCGCAAGACGAACGAATTCGACCGATGTGTTATAAAACCATGGGCGATTGTTTTTCTAAAATGGGCAATGCTGCCGAAGCGCAACGTTTTTATCAAATGTCTGGAATGCAATAATTTTTTATAAAGAAAAGAAGAATGGACGAGCAAAAAAAATATGATGTCATTGTTGTTGGCGGAGGAATTACAGGATTGGCTACGGCATATTTTGCTGCAAAAGCTGGAAAAAAAGTGGCGATTTTGGAAGCGTCAAAAAATATTGGCGGTTTGCTAAACACTTTTGAAATTGGTGGCAATCAATTGGAATATTATTATCATCATTTTTTTACACATGATGCC
>JAGNRR010000072.1 GCA_017988595.1 Chitinophagaceae bacterium | reverse complement strand
ATTTGACAGATATATTAAATTTAAAGAATGAAAAAAATAAACTTATTATTTATGTTGTTATTTGCAACAACAATTGTTTTTGCACAACAAAATAAAACCGAAACTGCTGGAACAGCTGAAAGAACAACTATCGAAGGAAAATACGATGGCTTTGTTATACCAAAAATGGATGACATTGAATTTTTACCACAATTAGACCATAAAATATCTAAAAATAAAAGTGTAAATGACACTGAACTTAGAGAATTAAAAATCAAGAAAATGGTAGAAAAAAGAGCTGCATTACTTCAAGAAGAAAACAACAACCCACAAAACAAAACAAGAGGCGTTGCTAATAATCCAATTAAAATTGCAGATTATAATGCAATTGGAAACGATGGAACACCATCTGACAATACCATTGCCGTGAATAAAAATGGACAAATAATTGCTATGGTTAACTCCAGTATTAGATATTATAATACTTCTGGTGGAACATTAGCAAGTACAATTAATTTGCCAAATTTTTTTACAAATAGCCCAACAGCAAATATTTGCGACCCAAAAGTAATCTTTGATCCACAAGCAAATCGTTTCATCTGCTTTGCACAAACATGTGATGGTTCTCCTTCCACTTCAAGATTATTATTGGCTTTTTCAAAAACATCTAACCCAACTGATGGATTTAACTTATACTCATATTCTGGAAACCCAACTGGCGGCAATTTCAGTGGAAATAATTGGTTTGATTATCCAAAAATTGCTGTATCAGATAATGATGTATTTGTTTCTGGAAATTTATTTACACCAATCGGCGGTGGGAATCATGATTATGTAACAAGTGTTGTTTACCAAATTAATAAAATAAAATCTTTTGCAGGTCAAACCATCACTAGTAACGATGCAATTATTTGGAGTGCATTTTCTGGTTCTCCATTTACTATTGTTCCTATAGGATATGGCCAAGATGGTGGTTATGGCAATAATATGTATTTATGTGCTTCAAAAGCTGGCGGTGGAAATTTTATTTATTTATATGAAATCACAAATTCTGTTGCTAACAATCCTCAAGTTAATACTTGGTTTCCTACATGTACAGCTTATGCAACACCAGCTGATGGCATCCAAAAAGGCTCAGGTTTTGATTTACAAACTGGAGATGTTAGAGGAATGGATGGATTTTATTTAAATGGAGAAATACATTTTGTATTTCATTGTGATGGACCAGGAAATTATGTAGGTGTTCATTATTCAAGATATCGAAAAAATGGAAGTAATTGGAATTCAACTCATAGTAAAATTATTACAATTCCAAACGTAGATATTGCATTTCCTTCAATTGCTTCAATGGGTTATACCAACTCAGATCAAGCTGCTTTGATAACTTTTGGTTACGCAAGCTCAAATGATTATCCTGGAGTAAAATGTATTTTTTCAAATAATTATTTTGACTTCTCTGATCCAGTAGAATTAAAAACAGGAACAGGTCCTGTAACTTTTGCTGCTTCGCAAGGTGTTGTTAGATGGGGAGATTACACAGGTTCTTCTCGTGAAAATGGACAAGGAATTCCAACAGTATGGGCTTTTGGTCTTTATGGAAAAAGTGGTAGTCAAAACTGGAACAACTCTTTTATAAAAGTACAAACTGGAGATTGGGCATTAAGTGATAATTCTACAAAAACAGAAACAACAAAAAACGAAATTTCTATTTATCCAAATCCAGTAGTTGAAGATCGTTTTAAGATTGATTTTAATTTAGAAGAAGATGGAGATTTAGAAATTTCTCTTTTTGATATTCAAGGGAAAAAATTGAGAACAATAATGGAAACAAAAGCGTCAAAAGGACTAAATAAATTTTCTTTTGAAAAAGGTTCATTAACACCTGGCACTTATTTTGTTCAAATTTTTGTAAATAATAAAAATGTGAAAAATGAAAAATTACTTATTTCATCAAAATAAATTTATTTTTCATTCTTTAACTTTATTTCTAGTTCTAATTCTATCTTCAAGTTGCGCATTGAAAAAAAAGAAAAATGCTGAACAAGTAACTATTGAACAAGCTTCAAATACTATGAATGCAAAAGTGGATACCATTTCTCCAATTACTTCTGCAGAACCTATGATAGAAGAAGAACTGCAAGATATGGGCGCATTGCCTGCACCAAAAATGATTAATCAAAAACATCTTGACAGTATCAAAGCTGAAAAGATGAAAGAAAAACGAAAAAAATAATGGAAGCAGTTGCTAATAATACATTGCCAGTTTTTTTTACTGAAGGGGCATTGAAAGAATTGAAACAAATTCAACTTTCAAATACATCAGAAGAAAAATCTTTTTTGCGTATTGGTGTAAAAGGTGGAGGATGTTCTGGAATGAGTTACGTATTAGAGTTTGATGAAAAAACAGCGAATGATATCGAATATACAATTTCGGAAAACCTAAAAATGATCATAAATAAAGCACATGAAATTTATTTATTAAACGTTGAAATAGATTTTCAAGGTGGATTAAATTCAAGAGGATTTACTTTTAAGAATCCAAACGCTAGTGAAACTTGTGGATGTGGTACAAGTTTTTCAGTATAAAAAAATATAACTTTTTAAATAAAAATTAAAGCCTCGATAAAATATTATCGAGGCTTTTCCATAAAATCGAATTCTAATTTCTTAATCAGGATTTTTCCCGTTCAAAAAAGAATTTACTGTACTAACATTTGAATTCGAAGAGTTTTTATTTGCCAGAACATTTACATCCGAAAAATGTTCTTCAGAAGAATCCGGATGATTATCTAAAAATTGTTGTCTTCTAATGTAAGCTGGAATCTCTTCATCTTCGCTTTTGTTCTCGTTGTTATCAAAATTAAAACTTAAAGTACGCAGTTTACTTGCTCTTTCATCAAAACTTCTTTTTTGAATTTCAAAATTAGCTTCTTGTTCTAATTCATAATCCGAAAGTAATCGATTACCTTTTCTTCTGTTTAAGGTTATTCCTTTTATTGTCACAATTTCATCTTCTATTATTTCACTAGCATCTTTTACTTTCAATTCGATGTCGAAATTTGTTGACACAGGTTCTTCACTTTTAAATGCTGCAGAAATATCATTCAATACTGCATTTACATTGTTATGAGAAATGTCATTTGAAAATGCATTGGTTATTTCTAATTCAATATTATTTTCAATTAAAGGAGTTTCAAAATTTGCATGTTGATTTTCAATCATGTCATTTGCCAAATCCATAATTTTTATTTCCGAATTTTCTTCTATTGTACTTGCTTTTTCTTCTATTACGTTTTGCAACGAATTTCGCATAGCTCCAAAAGCCAACACACTTGGAATAGCAGGCGCTTCAAGTTCTATTAATTGTGGCTCATAAGAATATGATTTTATTTCATTAACCACTTCATCTGTAATTGGTTCACTTTTAATTTCATTTGAAATAAAATTATTATCAACTATTTCTGCTGGTTTTTCTTCTACTAAATTAAAAACTATTTTTGGATTTAAACTTGCCAATGCTTCTGATGAGCTTGCATTATAAGCTTCTTCAGTTCTATTGGCATCAAATCCTGTAGCAATTACGGTTACACTTATTTCATCATTTAAATTATCATCAAAACCAGTTCCAAATATTAAATCACAATCATCACCGGCTTGATCTTGAACATAAGCTTGAATCATTTCTACTTCATCTAATGTATGTTCATGTTCACCTCGAGATGAATTGATATTTAATAAAACCCATTTTGCACTTTTAATACTATTGTCATTTAACAAAGGAGAATTTAATGCTTTTTCTACAGCCTCAAATGCTCTTTTATCGCCACTAGCTTTTCCACTTCCCAATATTGCAGATCCACCATCACGCATTACAGTACAAACATCAGCAAAATCTACAACGATATGTCCTTGAGAACTTATTACATCGGTAATACATTTTGCAGCTGTTGCCAAAATATCATCAGCTCTAGAAAATGCTTCAGATGTAGGAATGTTACCAAATTGATGTCTCAGTTTATCATTTGAAATTACTAAAATAGTATCTACATTTTTTCGTAGTTCAGCAATTCCTTCTTCTGCATTCTTTTTTCTTTTTCTTCCTTCATAAGAAAAAGGAGTTGTAACAATTCCCACTGTCAATATACCCATTTCTTTGGCAAGTTTTGCCACAATAGGTGCTCCTCCCGTTCCTGTTCCGCCGCCCATTCCTGCTGTCACAAAAACCATTTTAGTGTTATTTGATAATAAATTTTTTAATTCTTCAACACTTTCTTGCGTAGCCGCTTCACCAATTTGTGGATTTGCGCCTGCGCCCAAACCTTCTGTTAACAATGGTCCTAATTGAATTTTAGTAGGAATAGGACTATTGTTTAGTGCTTTCATGTCTGTATTACAAACAATAAAGTTTACACCTTCTATTCCTAAAGAATACATGTAGTTTACGGCATTTCCGCCGCCGCCGCCTACACCTATTACTTTGATAATAGAGTTGTTGTTTTCTGGTAGTTCGAATTTAATCATGGTTTTTGAATTTTATGGGTTATTGAATTTATGGATTTTATGTTTTGTTTAGTCTAATTTATTATCTCCTTCACCTTCAAAAATATCAAGCAAACGTTCTTGAATGGTGCCAAAAATTTTATTTATATAATTTTTTCTTTTACCTACTGTTCCTTCTGAAATTGAATTTGGTTCATTTAATTCCTGTTGAATATTTGATATCAATTCATTTTCTGGAAGTTTTATATCAAATAAATTTTCTAATTGATTTGTATTATTTTCAACAGTAATATTTTCAACATTAAACTCTTCAGTTGGTTTAAAAATATCATTTCCAAATACTTTTCCAAGTTCATCGTTTATTGAATTTGTATCTAAAATCGAAGTATGAACAACTTCAACAACATCAGTTACAAATTCTTTCAAAATATTTGATGACGAAATGTTTAATTGGTTTTCATATTCATCATATCCTTTTAAAATCAATCCAATACATGTTGCATACATTGGTTTGCTCAATTCTGCTTCGTCATGCTTTGCCAAATGCTCATTAGGATAACCAATACGAGCAGGCAAGCCAAGTTGAAATTCAGCAAGCTGAACAAGATGATTTAATTGGCTTCCTCCTCCTGTTATTATTACTCCAGCATGAAGTTTGTCGTGCAAATTTTGTTCTATCAAATGGTATTGAACAAATTCAAAAATTTCTTCCATTCTTGCTTGAATAATATTAGCAAGATTTTTTACAGAAATTTCTTTCGGCTTTTGACCTTTCATTCCAGGAATAGAAATAAATGCATTTGCACTAGCTTCGTTTGCTAAAGCCATACCATATTTTATTTTCATAATTTCGGCTTGTGCATTTAATACGCCTAATCCTTTTCGAATATCATCTGTAATATTTACGCCTGCTCTTGGAATTACAGCTGTGTGTTTCAACATGCCATCATGAAAAACAGCCAAATCTGTTGTTCCTCCACCAATATCAATTATCGCAACACCCATTTCAAAATCTTCGGGAGTCATTACAGCTGCTGCCGATGCTAAAGGCTGAAGCTCTAAACCTTTGATACTTAATTTTGATCTTTTTACACATCGTTGAATATTTCTTATTGCATTTTTATCCCCAGTCACGATATGAAAATTTGCAGTAATTCGTCGCCCAGCCATTCCTACTACTTCTTTTACTAAAAAAGGTCCATGCTCATCAATTTTAAAATCTTGTGGAATGATATCAATTATTTCATCTCCAGGTGGAATAAAAGTTGCATTTTGATCTTTAATCAAACTATTTACATCCGATTGTTGAACAATTTCTTCAACATTTTGAATGGCTCTTTGTCCTGTGGTTTGTAAACTTTTTATGTGTTGCCCCGCGATGCCTACATAGACTTCATTGATTTCTAAATTTGAATTATTTAAATAACAATTATCAATTGCTTCTTTAATAGCATTAATACAATCCTCGATATTTAAAACCATTCCATGATTAACACCACTGCTATCACTTTTACCAAATCCTAGAATTTCTAATTTTCCAAAATGATTTTTTCTTCCAGCAATGGCTGCAATTTTTGTAGTTCCAATGTCTAATCCTACTATGACAGGGTTTTGATTTTTCATATAATTTTTAATTTTTAGTGGGTTCTGATGAAATTATTATTGGTTTATTTTTTTTAATTACGTCTTGTTTTACTTCAATGTTTATTTCTTTTGGCTTTTCTTTTTTATCTTCTTTAGTCACTTCTTTTTTCACAATTGACTTTTCTTTTTTAACATCAATAGTTAATTTTTCATTTTTTATTTTAATATCATTTACTTTCTCTATTGGTAAATTTTTCTTGGGTAAAACACTACTTTTGGGTTTAATATTTTCTTTTTTTACATCCGATTTTATTAATGGTTTACTGATCACATTTGAATTAACAACATTTGTTTTTATTATATTTGGCTTTATCACATTTGCAGTTAATGAATTTGATTTAACAACATTAGTATTGCTTGATACAATATTAATTTTATTTAATGATGTACTATCTGCCGTTTTGAAATAATTGAAATCTGGCGCAGTTCCATCTCTTCTACAAACAACTTGTCTATTAAATCGCACATCAATTTCTTTTATCGCTGCCCAATCCACTTCGTAAAACTTATACTTATAAAATTGAAATAATCTCGAAAATTTATCTTCAATTTTATTAGCATCGCCAAATAATACTGTAGCAGAACCAATAGAAGTAATTAATTCAATGTCATTATTTTCTCTCAAATTAATTTGTGTAATCATGTTATTCCAAAAAGAATCTTCTTGGATATATATGGATAGTTTTTTCAATTGCTGATGAAGTAAAACTCCTTTTTTATCAACTCCTATTTTATTTCCAGTTATCAACGGTATTTTTGGTCGATATTTCAACGAAACAGGAAAAGGCTTGCCTTGTTCATCAATATAATAACTAGAAGATGAACTATCATTCAATAATATTCTTGCAATTGGTTTCTTTTGCTCCAACTGAATTTTTAAAATATTATTTGATGTTAAAAAAACTTCTACATTTTTTGCCCAAACATTTTTGTTTATTGCTTTTTCAAACTTCTCTAAATCTAACTCTTTTAGTTTTGTTTTTTTCAATAACACATCCTGATTCAAACAAATTTCTTTCACATCCAATTCGTCAATAAATTTATAATCATTTAAATACTCAATTTCAATATCTTCAATGACTTCGTTTTCATTTACTTTTTTTCCATACATAAAAGCACCAATAACCAATGGAATTATCATTAGCATTGCTATCACTTTTATTATATGTAAAAATTTATTTTTCATTTATATTTTTTCTTCAATACATTTTTTAATTTTATTTACCAAAGTATCAATATCTCCCGCTCCTGCTGTTATCAAAACTTCCAAGTTTGATTTTTCAATCCATTCCAATACACTTTCTTTATTTTGAAATACCGTCTTGTTATTCAATCCCATTTTATCTGATATCAAATTACTTGTTACTCCTTCAATCGGCAATTCTCTTGCTGGGTAAATTGGTAATAAAATTACCTCATCTGCCATATCAAGACTTTCAGCAAAACCATCAGCCAAATCTTGTGTTCTTGAAAATAAATGTGGTTGAAAAACTACACTTACTTTTTTTCCTGCAAATAATGATTTTGCACTTTTGATTAATGCACTTAACTCTTCAGGATGATGTGCATAATCGTCGATGTAAACTATTTTATCATTTTTAATTATATATTCAAATCGTCTTTTTACACCTTTAAAATTTTCAATTGCAAGAGCAATTTTTTCATTTTCAATTTTCATTGTATGACACACAGCAAAAGCAGCCATGGCATTTTCAATATTGTGCATGCCACCCATATTCAATTTTACCATTTGCAACTCTTCATCATTTTTACAAACCATATATTGATATGCCCCATTTTTAATTTCAATATCTTTGGCATAAAAATCGGCATGATCATTTTGAATACTGTACGAAATTTTATTTTTCACTTTGGCCTCAAAACAAGTTTTTAATCCATGTTTATGAATCAAGGTATCCTCTGTTGATTCCATAAATTGTTTATAGGCATTTTCCATTTCTTGAGCAGTTCCATAAATATCTAAATGATCAGCATCAACAGCCGATACCACAGAAATAAATGGTTTTAACTTCAAAAAACTTCTATCATATTCATCAGCTTCTATTACTGCAACTTGATTTTTGCTGCTCCAAAAATTAGTTTCGTAATTCGATGTAATTCCTCCCAAGAAAGCATTACAGCCCACTCCACTATGTTTAAAAATATGTGCAATCATTGAAGACATTGTGGTTTTTCCATGAGTTCCTCCTACACAAATAGCCTTCATGTCTTCGCTAATTTTTTGTAATACATCCGAACGTTTTACTACCTCAATCGATGTAGAATTATAAAAATTCCAAACTTTATTATCTTTTGGAATGGCTGGTGTATATATAACTAAATCTACCTCTTCAATTATTGATTGCTCATCGTCTTTAAAAAATAGTTGAGCACCTTCTTCTTTTAATTTTTTTGTTAGTGGTGTTTCAGTTTTATCATAACCATAAACTTGTGCTTTCTTTTCAAGAAAAAATCTTGCAAGAGCACTCATACCAATGCCACCAATGCCAATAAAATATACTTTTTTTATGTCGTTTAAATTTTTCATTTTATCAAGTCTATTATTTTATTCGCAATAATTTCATCTGCATTTTTCACCGCATTTTCATGTAATGCCATTGTCATTTCTTGCCTTAAATTTTGATTATTTAATAATGAAAAAATTGTTGGTATTAATTTTTCATTGGCTTCACTATCTTTTATCAAAAGAGCTGCATTGTTTTTTACCAATGCCATTGCATTATGTGTTTGATGATCTTCGCTTGCATAAGGAAATGGAACAAAAACAACTGGCTTTCCTACACAACAAAGTTCTGCAATAGACAATGCACCTGCTCTTGAAATTACAACATCGGCTGCTGCATATGCATATTCCATTTGTCTTATAAAATCAAATACTTTAATAGATGTTTCATTCCCTAAAACACTTTCTTTTGCAGCTTCAAATAAATTTTTACCTGTTTGCCAAATCAATTGCACATCGTTATTTAAAAACTCTTTATACTGAGCGATCAATGTTTCATTAATACTTTTTGCACCTAAACTTCCGCCAAATGCAAACACAATTTTTTTATTTATATCAAGATTAAAAAACTGACAGGCTTCTTCTTTGGTAACTTTACTCTCGACAATATTTTTTCTTACCGGTATTCCAGTTTTAATAAGTTTCTCTTTTGGAAAAAATTGTTCCATGCCATCATATGCTACACAAATTGAA
>JAGNRR010000263.1 GCA_017988595.1 Chitinophagaceae bacterium | reverse complement strand
AAAAAATTTTTGTTCAGATGAATAATTGTCTTGAATTCCAAAACCTAATAGTTGAGCAAAACGAATGGTGATATAAACAGGAAAATTGGCTAATTTGTGAGCTTCATTTTTTTCGATTTGAATAATGGCTTTTTTGCAAAAAGAAAATAAAGAATCGTTTTTTTCGGGTTCTAGAATGCTTCGCTGTACAAGTTCGATAAAAAAAATAACCAGTGCATTTTTTATTGGATGTAGATGAATAGAATTGAAAACAACATTCAATTTTGCTTCTTGAATACGTTGAATATTTTTTTGAGGATGATGATAAACTACTAAATCTAGAATAGTGCCTAATTGAAAAAGGTTTGCTTTTAATCCTGTTTTTTTGGAGGTTCTGGCACCATTGATGATATAAGTTTGAATGCCAAATTCGCTAGTTAATAGCGTAGAAATAATACTGGTATCGCCATATTTTATGGTGCGCAATACTATTCCTTCGGTTTTAAAAAGCATGTTGTAAGGTTAAGAAACAATTTTTTATTCGTTGAAAATAAATTTTCCAACTGTTTTTTGAGAACCATCAGTATTAGTTACAAATACATAATACATGCCAGTTGCAGGTCTATTTCCAGTATAATCTTTTCCATTCCAGGTGGCAGTGCCACCTTGTGCTTTTACTCTATAAACTAGTTTGCCACTAACATCAGTAATTCGAACATCGCTGTTATCTGCAAGCCCTTGAATGGCAATAGTGCCTTCATATCCACTAGGAACTGGATTTGGAAAAATGAGCATGTCATCATTTGTGGTTTTGGGTTCAGTGGCATTTCCTCGAAAGGAAACTAAACCGGCAAGTGTTGCAATGAACACTTCGCCAGTGATTTCATCAACTACTATTTTTTTTATTTCATTGCTTGGCAAAGGACTGTTGTTGGTTGTAAATCGTTGCAGAATTTTTTCGGCATCATCTGTTATTTGCCAAACACCATTGTATGTTCCTATCCATTTATTATTTGCACCATCTACGGCAATGGTATTTACAATTTCATTTTGAAACAATAATCCTGCAGCAACATCATATTTTACAATTTTTAATTCAGCATCACATCCGCCAGATTTCATTATGTTTTCTGGACAATTAATAATGCCAATGCCATCGGAAGTGCCCACCCAAAGTTTTCCATCTTTGTCTTTTGTAATACAGTTTACAGTAGAAGTGGGTAAATTTCCATTTCCTTTTCCTGAGCTAAGTTTTATGTCTTTATCATCGTTGGTGTTATCTATAGTATTATTATCATTGAAAACAATTATGCCATTTGAGTTTGGTCCTACCATCCATTTTTGTCCACTGTTATCAATCGTAATTTGGCTCACTGTTCGAGCGCCACTATTTGAATTTAAATTAAATTTTTTCCAACTTCCATCAGCTTTTTTTACAACTAATTGTTGCGCAGCGCCATGATTGCTTATCCATAAATTATTGTCTTCGTCCATAGCCAAGCCTGTAACTCTTACAGAGCCAACATCACCTTCGGCGTATTGAATAAAACCATTGTTTTTATAAATTGTGATATTATCGTTTTTATCAATTTCTACTAAGCCGCCACCAAAAGATGCAGCATAAATAGAACCATTTTTATTGTCTATGGCAATATCTAAAATATCAAAAACGGTGTCGAGGATTTTGTATTTTTGTTGAGCTGCATTATAGTTTTTCCATTCGTTATCTTTTAATCTAAAAAAGCCATCTCGAATAAAAGTATATTGCCAAAAATTTTCGCCACCAGCACTAACAAAAAGCCCATCTTTATGCCAAGTTAAATTATAAGCTAAATTTGAATAAGGACATGAGGGGTTAAATGAACTTTTGTTTTTTGATGAAAAAATATATTTTACTAATCCTTCATAATTATCAGCAATCCAAATGATGTTGTCGTTTTCTTCGTCAATATCAAGCGAGTAGGTGGTCGTAACTGAATCTATAAGTTGTGCATCGTTGTCTAATTTATAAGTAGTTCTTATTTCATTTGAAAATACACCGGCATAAAAATTATTTTTTCCTTTATTGATTGTTGTTATTGGTGCAGGAAAATTTTGTTTTAAAATAAATTGTCCATTGCCAATTTCGTAAAGGGCATTATTTGTTGTTTCAAGAACATATAAATTATTGTTTAAATCAAAAATGTATTTGGTGTTGGAATTAAAATTTGAATTTTTTTGCCATGAATTTAATTCTGCAATAAAATTATTATTTACATCGCAAGAATATACACCTAATGAAGTGGCAATAAAAAAACTATCGTTGAAAACAGTAAGGCCATTAATGTTTAGTGATTGAGAATTGTTTTGCAAGGCAAAAGTTTCTTTGATTTCATTGCGTGCTGGATTAATAACTAAAATGCCAAAATCGGTGCTGCAATAAATAAGCTCATTGTAAAAGTAAATGTCGTTGATGTTTTTACTGCCTGTGAAATTTGATTTTTTAACATCTGGTAAATTAATCACATGATTTTCGTAAATAATATCGATGTTGCTATTTTCATAAACAACTATTAAATAGTTTGCGTCTTTGTTATAT
>JAGNRR010000262.1 GCA_017988595.1 Chitinophagaceae bacterium | reverse complement strand
AACTGCATTATACCAAATATTTGGTGTCCATGTGGCTTGATATTTTTTCCATTCAGGAAATTGATTTATAAATTTTTCTCTTTTTAATTCATGAGTAAGTGGAGAAAACAAACTGCCTTTTGTTTTAGCATTATTTGTTTTATTTATATCTGCCAAACGATGGCTCGGATCAATTTCTACAGATTTTATTCCACTTGGGATTTTTACATCAAACGAATACGTTTTGTTCAATACATCCCAACCGTACCATTTTGGCAACACTTTCCCTGCGTGAGGTTTGATATAGGTTTGATTAGGGATATAATAAAAAAATGAATCTCCATTTTTTGCATTAATTTTTATTTCTAATGGCATTTGCATTTCACCATTTCGCTTTAATGTTATTCGTTGTTTATCTTCTATTTTTGTATTTTTTATAGACTGTACTTTATAGTCAATTGTTTTATTGGTTTCCAACCATTGATCAAAAAACCAATTCAAATCCTGTTTTGTGTATTCAATAATACTTCTTCTAAAATCTTCGAAATAAGGATGACAAAATTTCCATTGAGCCACATAATAATTCATGGCTTTTAAAAACTGGTCATCACCAAGTACGTATTGTAAATTATAAAGCATTGTGGCTGTTTTATAATATACATTTGAATAGCCACCGCCATGTCCAATTGCAGAATGAAAATCATTGGAATGAGTGTTTAAAGGCAAATCTTCATTCATCATGGCATCACTAACATAACGATAAAATACACTTCTATCTCGAACGTTTACTGGCTTTTTGTATTTAGAATAATACTTACTTTTCGATGGCGATTCTACCAAGTTTTCACCATCAATTTTTTCCAATCCCCAAGCAGTTATAAACTGCGTAAATCCTTCGTCCAAAGCAGCTCTATACGTTTCATTATTGCCTATCATGCCATAAAACCAATTGTGTCCTATTTCGTGAACCAACAACCCTCTGTATCCAGGATCGGTTCCGCTGTCCAAAGTTATCATCGGATATTCCATACCATCATTGGCATCGGCTGCCACCATTTTTGGATATTCATACATGCCAAAATCTGTAGAAAATGTTTTTATGATTTTGCTTACATATTCTGCGCCATTTTTCCAGCCATTAGCATTTTGTTTTTTTACCAAAGCAATACATCGAATGCTATTCCAAACAACCTCATCTCTTAAATAATCTGGATGTGCGGTAAACGCAAAATCATGAGTATTTACCGAATAAAAAAACCATGTTTTTCTTTTGGTGCTGTCATAAGGAATAAGTTTTTTTTCTTTTTCCTCTTTGCTTGATTTTACATAATTTTTTAAATCAATTTTTTGTTTCAAATCCTCCGGAATCATTTCTTTTTCATTCATTAAAACGCCTGTGGCTTCTACAATATAATTGTTTGCAAAATTTAGTTCAACTTCAAAACTACCAAAGTTTCCATACAGCTCTTTATTTAAATGCTGATCGGTATCCCACCCTTTTTTGGCATCATAAACACAAATTCTGGGATACCAATGCACGCCATTAAAATGCGGAAAACCATTGGCATTGAATAGTTGCATGCGTCTTCTAAAACCAGAATAATCAAAAAATGTGGTAAAATCCATTTCAATATTTACCGATGTATTTGGAAGGATATTTTTATTCAAATAAATTTTTAATACCGTATTATCTAAAATTGAGTTTACTTTTTCTCCATCAATTCTTATATTCTCTACAATTGTCCCCATGCCATTTTCTTCATATTTTCCATATTTTGTTATAGGTTCTTTGCTATCGCTGTGTAATTTATCCAAATAAGAACCTTTGGTAAATGCATTTTGATACAAATGGAAATAAATAAATGTCAAGGTATCTGGCGAATTATTGTAATAATTTAAACTTTGTTTTGCTATAATTCTTCTTGTTTTTTCATCTACAGCAGCTTTTATTTTATATTCTACATCTTGTTGCCAATAGGCAGCATGTGGTTTTTTATTTTTCCAATAATGCGGATTTTTTTCGCTTCGAAATGAGCCAGTATAATATTGCGCAGCTAAAAATTGTGAAGCAAAAAGAAATATAGAAAATAGTAAAATTTTGTTTTTCATAAGCAACAAAAATAAACAATGTAAGCTGTTTATGAAAACAATATTTTAGATAAAAAATTATTCTAAATCATTATCAATAGCTTTTTGCCATGTAACTTTTTCTGCAATAGCATCCAATTCTTTTGCAAGATGTTCAAAATAAGCTGGACCAAAATTTGCTTTATTAATAGTTTTATTTTTTTTATTAATTATAAAATTAAAATTTAGTAATGAAATATCTCTAGAAACAAATTTATATTCATCAGGTGCAACATCAACTTTTTTCTTCGCAAATTTATTCAATATTCTTTTGGCCTCAACAGCACTTATTCTTCCTTCAAATTGTCCAATTCTTGGTGTGTCTTTTTTACCATGATAAAAAATTCTGCCATCTTCAAACAACGTAATTTTATAATAAGGACAAACTCCAAAACATGGTGTGCGCTCCATTGTCATTGAAGAAATTTTTGGGCAAGCCAAATTTGTTTTTGGAATTAAAATTGAAA
>JAGNRR010000261.1 GCA_017988595.1 Chitinophagaceae bacterium | reverse complement strand
CAGGACTAACACCGCAAGAAGCTTTAAATTCTGCAACACTACTTTCTGCTCAGTGGCTAGGTATTGACAAACAAATTGGGAGTATAGAAACAGGAAAGTATGCTGACCTTATTTTGCTTGACAAAAATCCAATTACTGATATAAAAAACACTCGTAAAATTGCAGGAGTATTTGTAAATGGCAATTGGATAGACAAGAATAAACTAAATTTTATGCTTGCAGATTTAGCAAAACGCAACATAGAAAACAAAGACAAATTTGACTGGAAGACAATGATGAGTAAACGAAAATAAACAATTAAAATCAATCAAAAATGAAATTATACCTTATTAAAGCAATTTCAATAATATTGTTGTTTTTAGTTTATCAAAACCTTATTGCACAACAAAAACTACCAATAATTAAAGCCAATTCTAAAAATGTAAAAATTCTTGATGGTAAAAACTATAAATCCGATTTTTGGGTAATCTTTCCAGAAACCAAACCAGACATTTATTATTTAGATTTACCAAGAAAAAATCAAAATTTAAAATTTATAACTGATCTAGACAGTATTTCGTTCAATATGAAATATGGCGAGACCAAAGATTTTATTGTTCTCTTAAATGGCAAAGATTCTTGCTACACAAGAATATCAGCAAATTATCCCAATTTGAAGAAGCCGAACAAAAATACACTCTTGAACGATACCATTCCATTTACAATAAAAGACAATAGGATATACTTTCAAGGGAAAATTAATGGCTCTGAACTCTTAAATATTCAGTTCGATTTGGGTGCTGATGCTGTCAATATTAATAAAAAATCTGTAAAAAAAATTATAATAAACTTTGACAGAAAAGGAAATTTGGTGAATAGTGACGGCACAAATGAAACAAGAGTAAGCTCGAACAATCAAGTCGAAATTGCAGGTTTAGTATGGAATAATATAGAAATGTATGAAACCAAAAATATGGAAAACTACGAAGATGTTATCATTGGAAATAGTTTTTTTTTAGACCAAATTTATGAAATTGATTATGACAAAAACATTATAATTATATATGATAATTTACCTAAAATTGAACCTGATTTTGTAAAACAAGACATGATTTTAGACAACGGAGTTCGTCCTGTTTTTGAAGCAAGTTTTTCTATAGAAGGCAAAATATATAAAGATTGGTTTTTATTTGATACAGGCAATACATCAAATGGAATTTTAGGAAATGGATTTTTGAAAAGAAATAATTTATATGATAAATTTTCTACTATCATGGGTTTTGGGAGTAAAAAAATAGCTTTTATTCCACAACTTATTATTGCTAATCAAACTATTTCAGAAGGTGTAATTACATTAGAAAAACCAAATACAAATGGGTCTAAATTCAAATTTTCAGGAATTATAGGCAATAAAATTTTAAAACGGTTTAATGTAATAATAGATAACCGTGAAGGATATATTTATTTGAAACCCAATTTTTTTTTTGCGGAAAAAGATTTCGGAATAGCTACGATATTTATCACTGTTGTTATTATCGTTGTACTTTTTACCTTTTTTATAAAGAAAAATTCTAACAGCAGTAAAACAATAGCTGGTGAACAGAACTTTCGGAAAGATAGGATGTAGAATTGTAGGCCCCTTATTGGACAATCTCACCAAATGAAAATTCGATGACAGCAATGGCCAAATAACTTTATCCAACATTCTTTAAAAGAAATGTAAAAAAAGCGAAAGTTTATTTAAATTTGTGTTGGGGATATAGTAATTAATGACAAGAAAAAAAAGTAACATTCAAAAATAGTATATATGAATATATTAAAAAGACTTTTTGGAAAATCAGAAGAAACTAAAATTGAAGAAAATGTTAGGTTTCATCTAGAATCAAGTAAAACAGTTTCAAATTTAGATAAAATTGTTCCAATAATTAAAATGGGTTATGAAAATGATAGGAAATACATAACTACAGATGGTCAAGAAATTGAAATTCCAGAATCATCATGTCCAATTTTAAAAAGAATTGGAGAAACTGAACTTTCAGTATTAATAGCAATTGATTTAGAAGGGCATTATGAATGGCTTCAAAATAAGGACCTTGAATTAGGTAAAGATGAGACTATCCAAAAAGCATATCAGAATTTAATTTCCAAAGATGAATTATCAATTGGACAAGTGAATGAAAGTGGTTTAGAACAATCAAAGGTTGGTATTCTTCAAACAACTAGTGGACTTGCTTCAAGTTATATATTGGTTGAAGCTATTTGGGAAAAAATTTATCAATTTTGCGAGTCGGATGATGTTACATTTGTCGTCCCTACACAAAATAAGCTACTATTTTGTTCTTCTAATGATCAAAATTTCGATTCTGCTGAACTTTTTTTAACTGCAATGACAGAATACTTTCCGACATTAGAACCAAAACCGTTAAGTAAAAGTATATATATCAAAAGAAAAGGTGAACCTATAAAGTTAAAATAGGGAACCAAAAATCACCATGCATTTCACGGGGCAAAATCCCGTACAGAACACCATCAACAAGAAGTGCGATCAAAATTGCTGGAAAGCTCAACTGTATATCGGCGATCCGCATGATGAAG
>JAGNRR010000260.1 GCA_017988595.1 Chitinophagaceae bacterium | reverse complement strand
AGTCTAAGGAGACTACTAAATTTTCTGTAATTTTCATAAAATAATTTGAGGCGCAAAGGTAAATCTAATTTGGTAAAAATATTCTATTTTGCATTTTTTAATCTTTTTGGGTGTGGTTTGGTTTGGATAAGGGGCTGATAAACACTAAATTTGAATTGTAATTTTGACTTAGGTGCTCTTGGTGTGCTGCGTTTTGTAATAAAGGTGTCATTTTTTTATAAATAAATGCCTTTCAAATCCACTAATAATCATGAATAATTGGTCGATTTAACTTTTAAATTACCACATTTTTTTGAAATCTGTTGATTCGATTTTACTATTAGAAAGAAAATTTTTTGTGTCATCCTTACTTATTATTTTTTTAAGTAGGGACAAAGGAATAATAATCAACCCAAAAATAAAGGCAAAAAGCACCGATTTAATTAGATTTCCTAAGTGATGTAACAATTTTTCAAAAAATGAAACGTATTTAATGCCAATTTTGGGTAATAGAATTGGTAAAAAAGCCAATGTAACAGCAATAAAAAGCAGAAAAATAGCGTGGAATCGGAAATAGATAATGGCAAGACCAATTATTTGGAAATAGATAGTCTTGTATTTTCTCAAAAATTTCATTAAAATATAGAATAAACGAACGGTGTTACGGCAGATGAGCCACCAAAAACAATCAAAATAGCCACCAAAACAATTGAAATAATTACAGGCACTATCCAGTATTGCTTGCGTTCCCACATGAATTGAAATATGTCCTTAATGAGTTCTACCATAAAATGTTAGATTCTAAATTTGTATTTATCAAAGATAATATTTTTGATAAATTAAACTTTCATTTTGTCAAAATAAAATTGCCAATAACCAAAACATCCATCCCTGTTCTTGAAAAACAATTAAATGCATCTATTGGGGAACAAACTATTGGTTCATCTTTTGTGTTGAAGCTGGTATTAATAAGAATAGGACAGCCTGTTAGGTTAAAAAATGAGTTTATCAATTCCCAAAATAAAGGATGCTGATTTTTATTTACAGTTTGTATCCGTGCGCTGAAATCTACATGCGTAATTGAAGGGAGAGAAGATTTAGCCAAATAGAGTTTTTCTTTTATGCCTAATGTTGTATAATTGGTTGGAATAGGATTAAGCAATTCTTTTTTAACCTGATGCACTTGTAGCATATAAGGTGAATTTCCCACGAGTTCAAAATATTTATGTGCCTCTTCTTCTAGAATGGCAGGTGCAAATGGACGAAAGGATTCCCTATTTTTAATTTTCATATTCAAATGCAATTGCATGGTTTCATTTCTTGGGTCTGCCAATATACTGCGATTTCCCAGAGCACGAGGGCCAAATTCCATTTTTCCCTGAAACCAACCAATCACCTTGCCTTCAGCAATTAATTTTGCTGTTTTGTTACAAAGTTCTTCTTGAGTTGCGCATTTTTGATGATTTGGGTATTGTTTTATTACATCAAAAATTTCAATTTCAGAATAATGATTTCCCAAAAGACTATTTTGTAAATTGTCGGGTAAATGTATTTTTCGTACTTGGTTAAAATGCAAATGATAGGCAGAATATGCAGCACCCAAAGCTCCACCTGCATCGCCACTGGCTGGTGTAATAAAGATATTTTTAAATATTTTTTTGTCCTTTATAATGCCATTGATAACACTATTTAGTGCCACTCCGCCAGCTAAACAAAGGTTTTCGGATTGTGTTGTTTTTTTTATCTCATTACATAAATTCAAAACTGCTTTTTCTGTAATTTTTTGGAATGCAAAAGCCAAATTGCATTGAGAGGGAGTCAATTCAAAGGCATTTCTTTTTTTTAACCCAAATAATTGTTCCCATTTTTCAATCTTAACCATGGTTAAAGAATGGTGGAAACTGAAATATTTCATTTTTAATTCAAAATTGCCATTGTCTTTGAAATGGATTAATTGGTTCTCAATTATTTCAATAAATCTTTTAGTTTCTTCACTTTCTGCATTTCCATAAGCTGCAAGTCCCATTACCTTGTACTCGTCGCTATTTACTTTAAAATCTAAAAAATAGGTTATGGCAGAATATAATAGCCCGATAGAATGTGGGAAATGGATATCTTTGAGTTGTGTAATATTATTGCCATTTCCATAATATAAACTCGTAGTGGTATATTCGCCCACTCCATCAATGGTTAGAATTGCAGCCTCTTCAAATGGTGATGGAAAGAATGTGCTGGCTGCATGTGATAAATGGTGTGCTGAGAAAAGGAGAGTGGTTTTTCGTTTGTCAAATTTTGGGTCTGCCAATTTTAAAGCACTATAAATATTTTGTTTGATAAATAGTTTGTCCTTTGTCCAAACCTTCATAGCATGTATAAAAGAAATTAAACCACGAGGAGCGGTGTTTAAATAAGTATTGATTAACCTTTCAAATTTTAGAAATGGTTTCTCAAAATATACAATGGTGTCAATATCGAAAAGAGAGAGATTTAAATAGGAAAGGCAATTTTGCAATGCTAATATAGGAAAATCCTCATCGTTCTTTTTTCGGCTAAATCTTTCTTCCTGTGCAGCATATAAAATATTGCCATCCTCGATAACGC
>JAGNRR010000071.1 GCA_017988595.1 Chitinophagaceae bacterium | reverse complement strand
TATCTAAAACATCCATCGGTCCTTGCGAAAAATAAATATCGTTTTTGGGATCTAAATTTTCAAAAACATAACGTGCCATTTCTTCATAATTGTTCAAATCTACTTTTCCATCTACCACGGCTAAAATTTTATTAAACATCATTTGCCCAGCGCCCCACATGGCATTCATCACTTTTTGAGCTTGTCCTGCATAGGTTTTGTTGATTTTTGCCAATACTAAATTATGAAAAACACCTTCTACGGGCATATTCATATCTACAATTTCGGGCACCATTGTCATTTTCATTGGCGCAAGAAAAATACGTTCTGTGGCTTTACCGATCCATGCATCTTCTTGAGGTGGAATTCCTACAATTGTTGCAGGATAAATGGCATTTTTTTTATGTGTAATACAGGTTACATGAAAAACAGGATACAAATCTGGCAAAGAATAAAAACCTGTATGATCGCCAAAAGGTCCTTCAATTTTTAAGTCTTCGTTGGTATCAATATAGCCTTCGATTACAAAATCGGCGTCTGCAGGAACTTCTATTTCGGGCTGTGTAATACATTTTACCAATTCCACTTTTTTCTTTCTCAAAAAACCTGCAAGCATGTATTCATCTACATTTTCTGGCAAGGGTGCTGTGGCTGCATAAGTGTAAGATGGACAGCCGCCAAGTGTAACCGCAACTGGCATTTTTTTTCCTAATTTTTTATATTCATTGAAATGTGCAGCACTTACTTTGTGTTTGTGCCAATGCATTCCTGTGGTGGTTTTATCATAAATCTGCATGCGATACATGCCTACATTTCTTATTCCCGAATGCGGTTCTTTGGTATGAATGACAGGCAATGTTACAAAAGGTCCGCCATCTTTGGGCCAACAAAAAAGCACAGGCAATTTTGATAAATCAATATCTTGCATTACAATTTCTTGACAAGCCCCCTTTCCGCCAACAACTTTTGGAAGCCAGCTGGCAAATTGCGCAAGCTGTGGTAGCATTTTTATTTTATCCAAAATGCTTTCTTTTGGTTTTGAAAGCAGTTTAAATAAATCTTCAATTTCATTTTTAATGTCATCTAAATTTGACACTTGCAATGCCAAACACATTCTGCGTTCGCTGCCAAGTGCATTTATCAAAACCGGAAAATCTGTTCCTGTATTTTCAAAAAGCAATGCTTTGTTGTTGTTTGATTTTGAAATTCTATCTACCACTTCAGTAATTTCCAAATTCGGATTTACATATTCTTTAATCCTAATTAGTTCGTTTTCTTTTTCTAATAGGGTAACAAATTCTGCCAAGTTTTTAAATGCCATAAAGCAAAGATAAAGGCTAAAAAATTATAGACTATCTCAATTTTATTATAGAATATAAGTCTTTAATATATTTTTTATTTTATACCATATAAGATATAAAAAGCGTTAAAATTCTATTTTTATGCTTTAAAAGGTATAAAATAATGAAAAAACATAATGTTAACGCATTTAAGGTATAAAATAATGATAAAATTGTATATTTGTATTATATAAGGTATAATAAAATGATAAAAAACAAAACAAATCCATTAGCAACCTTTGTAAAAACTAGACGAAAAGCCACAGGAATTAATCAAATAGAACTTGCCGAAAAAGCAGGTGTGGGATTGAGATTTCTTAGAGATTTGGAACAAGGAAAACTAAGTTTGAGAACAGACAAAATAAACGATGTATTAAAATTATTTGGACACACTTTGGGACCAATAAAAATAAATTTTGACAATGAATAGAAAAGCAAATGTATTTATGTATCAACAAAAGGTAGGAGAATTGCATGAAACCGAAAACGGATACGAATTTAATTATGAAAAAGAGCATTTAGAGAAAACAGATGCCAAAGCAGTGAGTTTTACCTTGCCATTAAATTCTTTACCCTATGTAAGCAATGTTTTATTTCCTTTTTTTGATGGATTAATTCCCGAAGGCTGGTTATTGGACATAGCCGAAAAAAACTGGAAACTAAACGAAAAAGACAGAATGGGATTGTTGCTAGCTTGTTGCAAACATTGTATAGGCGCAGTGCACATTGAAGAAAAAAAATAGAAAATGAAAAATTATAAAAAAACATTTTTTGATTATCCAGAAGTATTGCCATCAAATAATATGATGGTAAGTGAGTATGGTGTACAAGAATTTGAACAAAATAAATGTTTATATTGTTATGAAGAATTAAATGATGACAATGCAAATTTTCATCAAGCGTGTAACAAAAAATTTTTTGGTCAATTGGAAACACCATTGCTAAATTATAATTATTTGGATTTAGAAAAATTGGCCCAAAACATCATAAATAGTAAAATGGCAGTAACTGGTGTTCAACCAAAATTGTCATTAAGTTTTCATCGAAAGAAAGAAAAAAATGTGAGTAAAAAACTAACACTTGTGGGATTGTATGGCGATTATATATTAAAACCACCATCAGCTTTTTATGAGCAATTGCCCGAAGTGGAAGACATGACCATGCGACTTGCAGAAGTTTGCGGTTTAAAAACAGTGCCGCATACTTTAGTAAATCTTGCAGATGGCACTAGGTGTTATTTGACAAAAAGAATAGACCGCACCAAAAAAGGAATGCTTCACATGGAAGATATGTGTCAGCTTACAGAAAGACTAACCGAGGATAAATACAAAGGAAGCCATGAACAAGTTGCCAAAGCAATATTAAAATATTCTTCAAATCCGCTGTTGGATGTTACTAATTTTTATGAGTTAGTTATATTTTCTTTTCTTACAGGGAATGCCGATATGCATTTAAAAAACTTTTCATTGATAGAAAATAATTTATTTGATGGCTATACACTTGCACCTGCCTATGATTTATTATCAACAAAATTGGTAAACGAAGCAGACACCGAAGAACTTGCATTAACATTAAATGGAAAAAAAAGCAAGTTAAAATATGATGATTTTTTAGCTGCATTTGAAAAAAGTGGATTGACCAAAAAGGTTTTAGATACGACACTAGAAAATTTTTATTATTGCACCAAAGAAATGAAAAAGAAAATGCGAGAAAGTTTTATGAGCGAAGAATTTAAAAATAAATTTGAAACACTTTTCAATTCTCGTTGCGAAAGAATATTATTGTTTCGATAAAAGCAATTATCTTTAACTTAAATAAAAAAGAAACGGCGTGATAGAAAAACAACTACAAATAAAAACAAATGAAAAAGCAATCTTGGCTGCTGCGGTGTATGATGAAAATACACCAGAACAGGTGGAAGAATATTTAGATGAACTTACGTTTTTGGCAGAAACTGCTGGCGCAATTGCAATAAAACGTTTTGTGCAACGAGTGGATAAAGCAGACAGTAAAACATTTTTGAGAAAAGGAAAGTTAGAAGAAATAAGAAATTATATCAGAACGCATCAAGTAGATGTTGTAATTTTTGACGATGAGTTGACAGGTTCTCAGCTACAAAATATTGAAAAAGTATTGGAGCGAAGAATTATTGACAGAAGTGATTTGATATTAGATATTTTTGCTCGAAGAGCTAAAACAGCTCAAGCAAAAGTGCAGGTTGAGCTTGCTCAATATCAATATATTTTGCCAAGATTAAAAGGCATGTGGAAACATTTGGAAAGACAAGGAGGTGGAATAGGCACTCGAGGACCTGGCGAAACGGAAATAGAAACCGACAGACGAATTGTAAAAGATAAAATATCGGCATTAAGAAAAAAACTAGGCACAATTGATAAACAATCCGAAACACAACGAAAAGAACGTGGCGAATTTATAAGAGTTTCCTTGGTAGGATATACAAATGTTGGAAAATCAACATTAATGAACTTGTTGAGCAAAGATGAAGTTTTTGCTGAAAATAAATTATTTGCAACACTGGATACTACAACAAGAAAAGTGGTATTTGATAGAACGCCTTTTTTATTAAGCGACACTGTAGGATTTATTAGAAAATTACCACATCATTTGGTAGAAAGTTTTAAAAGTACATTGGATGAAGTTCGAGAGGCTGATATATTATTGCATGTTATTGATTTATCGCATCCACAGTTTGAAGATCAAATTGAAGTGGTAAATAAAACTTTACAAGAACTAAAAGCAAGTGAAAAACCTATGATATTAATTTTTAATAAAGTAGATGCTTATGAAAAAATTGCTTTTGATGAATGGCTAGAAGAAAGTATTAAACAAGATTTGATGAAGCAATTAGTCAGAAAATGGGAAAATATTACCGATGGGCAATGTGTATTTGTTTCTGCTACTGAAAAATTAAATGTTGAACGATTACGAGAAGTGATTTTAGAAAAAGTAAAGGTGTTGTATACGATTCGTTATCCTTTTAAAAATAGTTTTTTTTAAAAACAATTATTTTATTTTGTTTTCAAAACGAAGTTCCTTTAAATAATTTTTATTGTTTTTTTCTAAAAAAAATAGATAGATACGATAGTTTTCATTTTTAGTTTTCATTTCACCAATGCAAAAAGTAGTATTATTTGATATAGAATTTCCTTTTTGAGTAATTTTAAAATCAGTTGGTTTTAGTTTATTAAAAATTTTTTTCAATGCTGTTTTGGCATCCTTTTCATTATAAGTTTTAACTTCATCATTAAAAGTAATGTCAATTTTTTCATCTAAAAAATTAGAAATTAATTCTACATCAGCATTTTTTAAAGCATTTTTTATTTCAGTTACAAAACTTTGAGCAAACAAAACTGTTGCATTAAAAAAAATAATGCAAATTAGAAAAATGACATGTTTGTGATAATTTTTAGAATACAATTTAAAAGTTATGAGTAGTGTAAACGCAAAAATAAGTTATTTTCAAATTACTTTTGCATTTATGACAAAAAAGACAATATTAATTATAATGGACGGATGGGGAAAAGGAAAAATAAAAACTGCAGATGCCATTGCAAATGCTAATACTCCTTTTGTTGATTCGTTATATAAAAATAGCCCAAATGCTGAATTAACAACCTTTGGCGAAGATGTTGGCTTGCCAAAAGGACAGATGGGAAATAGTGAAGTAGGACATTTAAATCTTGGTGCTGGAAGAATTGTCTATCAAGAATTGGAACGAATTAATGTAGCAATTCGGAGTGAAGAACTCAAAAAAAATGAAACTTTGATGCATTTATTAAATTATTGCAAAAATAATAACAAGCCATTGCACTTGATGGGATTAGTGAGCGATGGAGGGGTTCATTCCCATTTATTGCATATAAAAGCATTGTTGGAAATATGTAAAGTGCATAATATAAAACAAGTTTTTATACACGCTTTTACAGACGGCAGAGATACAAGCCCAACAAGTGGAAAAAATTATTTACAAGAATTACAAAATTATTGTGAAGCAAACGATGCAGAAATTGCAACTATTATTGGACGATTTTATGCCATGGATAGAGATAAACGATGGGAAAGAGTAAAAATTGCTTATGATGCTTTGGTGAAAAATGAAGGAACTAAAACTCAAGATTTTTTAGCAGAAATCGAAAAAAATTATGCAAATAATATTACCGATGAGTTTTTGAAACCAATTATTTGTTGTGATGAAAACCATAATCGAATTGCAAAAATTAATGATGGCGATGTGGTATTGTGTTTTAATTTTAGAACAGACCGATGTAGAGAAATAACGGAAGTATTGACTCAAAAAAATTTTCCGGAATTTGGAATGACGAAAATAGATTTAAAATATTGTACGATGACGGTTTATGATAAAAGTTATACAAATGTATCATCGATTTTTTCAAGTTCAGATTTGACAAATACACTTGGCGAAGTATTGGAAAAAAATAATCTATCACAAATACGAATTGCAGAAACAGAAAAATATCCTCACGTAAGTTTTTTCTTTTCGGGCGGAAGAGAAAAAGAATTTATTGGCGAAAAACGAATAATGATTCCTTCGCCAAAAGATGTGGCTACCTATGATTTGAAACCAGAAATGAGTGCTTATTTAATTACAGAAAAATTATTGCCAGAAATAGAAAACGAAACCGCAGATTTTATTTGCCTTAATTTTGCAAATACAGATATGGTGGGACATACAGGTGTTTGGGAAGCTGCAAAAAAAGCAGCTGAAACTGTAGATGCTTGTGTAGAAAAAATTGTAACACTTGCACTTAAAAAAAATTATGCAGTTTTCCTTACAGCCGATCACGGAAATAGTGATTTTTTGATAAATGAAGATGGAACACCCAACACCGCACACACTATGAATCCTGTGCCAATATTTTTTATAAGCAATGATTACAAAGGAAAAATTCAAAATGGAATTTTAGCAGATGTAGCCACATCGATTTTACATTGGATGAATATTGACCTGCCAAAAGAAATGACAGGAAAAAATTTGTTAGTGGAATAACATTTAAAAAATAAAATCCTTTTTTCATTAAACTATCTTTGCCTAATGAAAAAATGTTTTTTTAATTGTTCAATGCTTTTGTTTTCAATTTTTGCAAAAGCAGATAGCCTTGATATTAAGATTGGGCAAATGATAATGATGGGCATGAGTGGCACAAGTGTTTCGGCAAACAGCTCAATTATTCAAGATATAAAATCAGGAAAAGTAGGTGGTGTATTATTATTTGAATATAATTTGGATAAAAATAATACTAAAACAAAATTGCAAAAACTAACTGATGATTTGCAAAATGCGGCAAGCACTTCGTTGTTTATTTCTATCGATCAAGAAGGCGGAAAAGTGAACCGATTGAAAATGAAATATGGTTTTCCTGCAATGCCTTCGGCAAAAGTGGTGGGCGATAAAAATAATGATGCTTACAGCAAATTTGTGGCTTCTACGATTTCAAATTCGTGTGCTGAGGTGGGGATAAATTTAAATTATGCTCCAGTGATGGACATTCATAATTCTACTTGTCCTGTGATAGGAAAATTGGAAAGAAGTTTTTCCTGCAATCCAAAAACGATAGCCCATATTGGCGAAATTTATATTGATGCACATCATGAAAATGGAGTAAAAACTGTATTAAAACATTTTCCAGGACACGGAAATAGCAAAACAGATTCGCATTTAGGAATTGCCGATGTTAGCAATTATTGGAGTGATAAAGAATTATTACCCTATAAAATTTTGATAGCAGAAAATAAAGTAGATGCTATAATGACTGCGCACATTATCAATAATAAATTGGATAATAAAAAAATTCCTTCTACGCTTTCTTATAAAATTGTTACTGAATTACTTCGTGAAAAATTAAAATTTAATGGTGTGGTAATTAGCGATGATATGCAAATGGGTGCCATTGCAAAACAATATGGCTTTGAAGAAAGTATAAAAATGGCTATCAATGCAGGTATTGATATTTTGATTTTTAGTAATAATATTCCTGGTGCAAGTAAATACAGCACAAATAATGTTCATGCTACAATAAAAAAATTGGTTGAAAAAGGAGAAATAAAAGAAGAACGAATAAACGAAAGTTATCTTCGGATTATGGCAATGAAAAAAAGCCGATAATGCTTTTAACTTTTTAAATAAAAAATTTAGATATACTTTTAGCAGAATATTTGCATCGTGAAAAAAAACATTTTACATTTTATTGGTTTTATTTTCATGCATCTTTTTTGGATGTCTTGTGCAAATATTATTCCGCCAACTGGAGGTCCAAAAGACTTTAAAGCACCCATTTTATTAAAACAAAGTATTCAAGACAGCACATTAAATTTTAAAGGTGGAAAACTGATTTTAACTTTTGATGAGTTTGTGAAATTAGTAAATGTACAAAATGAATTTCAATCTACGCCTTTTTTAAAACATAATCCTACAATTACAACTCACAAAAACAAACTTAGTATAAATCTTCCAGATTCTCTTTTAGAAAAAAATACAACATACGTTATCACTTTTGGAAATGCTGTGAAAGATTTGCACGAAGGAAATCTTTTTGCAAACTATAAATTTACTTTTTCCACAGGAAGTTATTTTGATTCGTTGCAGCTAAAAGGAACAATTATTGATGCTGAAAATGGAAATGCAGATACAGCTGCTTTTGCAGTTTTGTATGATGCAAGCAAAAACGATAGTATAATAAAATATGAAAAACCGCTTTATGTTTTTAAAGCACAAAATGGAGTATTTAATTTTACCAATTTGCCAAACAAAAAATTTATGCTTTATGCTTTGCGAGATAAAAATAATAATTTCAAATACGATAATGCTCAAGAAGCAATAGGTTTTTATGAAGGTATAATTGAGCCAAAAGTATTTGACAGCAACAGTTACAAAATTTATACATTTATTGAAAATGATGTAATCGACACCTTTAAAAATAAAAAAAATATTGGTCGTTTTGGGAATAAAACAAAATCTGTTGATAGTTTTAGATATACTATTTTAATAGATACTTCCTTGCAAAATAGAGCTTTTGACATTACAGATTCTCTAAGAATTCAGTTTTCAAAAAAAGCAGACAGTATTGATATTAATAAAATTAAACTTTTTAGTGAGGGCATATTAGATGCTACTTCTCAATTTTTTCTTGATACACTTTTAAATACTTTAAAAATAACTTGCGAATGGGAGCAGAATAAAATTTATAAAATTGTATTAGAAAATAATTTTGTTTTATTAGAAAATAAAGAAAAAATTAAAGGTGATACTATTCAATTTCGAACAAAGCAAAAAAATGATTATGGCGATATGCTTTTGTTGTTTAATAAAAAAGATATTGGCAATCAACTCATGCTTTATAAGAATAATGTGCTGAAAACTAGTTTTGAAATTAAAGATACTTTAATGCAAATATCATTTTTATTACCCGATAATTATCAATTAAAAATATTAGATGATAAAAATAAAAACGGACGTTGGGATACTGGAAATTTTGACCAAAGAATTCTTCCTGAAATTATTAATATCTATCCTGAAACAATTTTAATAAGAGCAAATTGGGAACAAAAAATAAATCTTCAAGAAAAAAATAGTGGGGATACTAAAAATAAAAAAACTCGTTTAAATAGTCGATAATTTTTATTTATGTCGTTGTCCTTTTGATACTTGAAAAATGTGAAATACAAATGGAAATAAAGCTTGCATGGTTTCATCTGCACCCTTTGTACTTCCTGGCAACGTAATAATCAAGGTGTTATTTATCATTCCTGCAATACCTCGTGAAAGCATTGCATAAGGTGTTTTTTCTTGTCCAAAACTTCTTGCGGCTTCCATTATTCCAGGAATTTCTCTGTGCAATAAAGGTGAAATAGTTTCGGGAGTAATGTCTCTTGGCGATAAACCAGTGCCTCCACAAAATAAAATGATATCCATATTTTTTTTCAATAACATTGAAATTTGATATTCAATTTCAAGTTTATCATCAGGAATAATATTGTAATTTTTTACATTAATTTTATATTTTTCTAAATGAGAAATAATTTTTTTTCCAGCCGAATCTCCTTTTTTATTTTTGGCTATAGTGTCGCTACAAACCACGACTGCAATTTTCAT
>JAGNRR010000070.1 GCA_017988595.1 Chitinophagaceae bacterium | reverse complement strand
ATATAAAACCAATAATATCCAACAATTTGTAATTATAAAAATCAAACTGTTATCAGGTTGTCTTATAAAATAATATATTGTTGAAAAAATTATTAATAGTATAAATTTTAATTTACTGGTCTGATTAATTTTTTCGAAATATCTATTGCAAATTAATATTAAAAAAATATTGCAAATAACTAATATTAATAAAGAACTTAACGCTATAAATTTTGGAAAATAAAAGATGTCTTGGATAGTTCCTTCAAGATTGATATTGCTTTTTAAAATATGTTTAAATACCTCAACACTGTAATCATTTACTAGGATTATTAATCCAATTATTAAAACATAAATTAGATTTAAAATTAATTTGTTATCAATAAATTTCCTTGTGCTTTGAACATTGATAGAATAAAATTCTAGTATCCAAAAAAACAAACAAACATTTATAAATAAATCGCCCAACGAACAATTGATAATATCAAGGTGAAAAAGTGTTGGATTGAAAATATGAAATTCGGAAAAATCATTTGGTAAATGATATAAATATGTAAAAAGTCTAATTGATAGAACAGTAATTAATTGATATAAAAATATTTTTACCTTAGATTCATATTGTATACTTACTTTAAAATAGGTGTGAATTGCAACGCCAAAAGCAATAAAGAAAAACATATTAAAAAATAAATCCCAGAAACTATAATTGAAATATTTCGCTAATGAGTTCTTCTGGTTTCTTATATAGAGTATAGGCTTGTTTTTTACTTTTAAAACCTTTGCATTATTTATTTTTTTAATAGAGAATTCAAATTGTTCTGTTTTAAATTTTGTGTTGGATAATAATTTATTATCTAAATTATTTATATTTTTATAAAAAACATATTCTTGTTTTATAGGTATAAAAGATTGAATATAAACTTGAGAGTCAATTTTCCAATTTTGAACATAATAAATTCCATTTAATGTTTTGATACAAAATGGTTCATTTTTAATTGAATCAATTAAAGGATTAACAATTGAATTATTCCAAAAATGAATTTTATTATTTTTTATAATAAAAAAATAAAATGGATATGATGTTAGTTTTTTTAAATCTTCATTAGTAGTTTTTGAATCTAATATTCGTTTAATTTTCGCTTTGTTTGTTGCAAATGATTTAATTGAATTAGTTTGATTAAATATATCTTTTTGAATTAAATCAACAACTTCTTGGCTATCTTTTTGAACAAAAAGATTCAGTATTGGTTTAAAAGAAAATATAAAAAAGAAAACACTTAATCCTAAAAATATTTTGGGATTAATATCAAATGGAAAACGAAATGGTCTTTTTTTATAAACTGTACTATCCATTTTTATTTTTTATATTATTCCAAATTTGATCCATTTCTTTTAAACTGTATTCAGTAATATTTTTTTTTGAAAGTTCTATTTCTTGCTCCATTTTTTGAAACCGAACCGTAAATTTTTGATTCGTTTTTTCAAGTGCTTTTTCAGGATCAATATTTAAAAAACGGGCATAATTTATAATTGAAAATAAAACGTCACCTAGTTCATTTTCCATTTTTTCTTGATTATTATTCTTTATTTCAAGTTCTAATTCTTCAATTTCTTCTTTGATTTTATCAAAAACTTGTTCTTTATTTTCAAACTCAAAACCCACTTGTTTCACTTTGTCTTGAATTCTATATGCTTTAACTAAAGCTGGCAAACCTTTTGGCACGCCACTCAAAATACTTTTCTTTCCTGCTTTTAATTTTAAATTTTCCCAATTTTTTTTCACTTCCATTTCATCAGCCACTTCCACCATTTCATAAATATGAGGATGTCTGTGTACTAGTTTTTCGCAAAGCGTTTCGATTACATCTTGCATGGTGAATTTTTGTTGCTCCTCTGCAATTTTTGCATAAAATAATAAATGCAAAAAAACATCGCCAAGTTCTTCTTTTATTTCCTCCCAATTTTCTTTTTGAATGGCATCGCCAAGTTCATAAACTTCTTCTATTGTTAAAATTTGCAATGAATGAATGGTTTGTTTTTTATCCCATGGACATTTGCTTCGCAATTCTTGCAAAATTTTTTCTATACGTTGGTAAGAACCTGAATATTGATTTATCATTTATAACCACTAATTTAATTTCTTTTATTTAAATTATTCTTTTTTATTTTAATTATTACTATTACATAATTATTCTAAAGTGTTTATCTTCACTTTTTATTTTTTTTTATGGAAAGATTTCAAGGCTTATTTGGTATTATTTTAATTTTAGGAATTGCATATTTATTTAGCAATAATCGTAGCAAAATAAATTATCGGCTTGTAGCAAGTGGATTATTTTTGCAAATCGTAATTGCTATTTTAATATTAAAAGTGCCACCCATAACTCGTTTTTTTCAACTTCTTGGACATGGAATGGAAAAAATAGAACAATTTGCTCGTCAAGGTGCTTCTTTTGTTTATGGCGGAATGGCTGCAGTTCAATTTGATGGAAGTATCAAAAATTATCGTGAAGGTGGATTTGTTTTTGCGTTAAATGTTACTTCAACTATTATTTTGGTTTGTGTTTTAGTAGCCATTTTATATCATATCGGTTTTATGCAACGAGTAGTTAGTTTAATAGCAAAAGCAATGAATTTTGTTATGAGAGTTAGTGGAGCAGAAGCATTGAGTAATGTGGCAAGTGCTTTTGTTGGTCAAGTTGAAGCTCAAGTTATGATTCGTCCTTACTTAAAAGGAATGACAAAAAGTGAATTATTGGCAAGTATGAGCGGAAGTTTGGCTTGTATTGCAGGAGGAATTTTAATTGTGTATGTAAATATGGGTGCAGCAGCAGGATTGGATTTGGCGCCAAAATTATTAACTGCCAGTTTGATGGCAGCCCCAGGTGCATTAGTAATTGCCAAAATTGTTTGGCCCGAAACTGAAGAAAGCGAAACCATGGGTACTGTAAAATTGGAAGTAAAATCGCAATACAATAATATAATCGATGCCATTTCTCATGGCGCTAGCGATGGGTTTAAAATTTCTATGAATGTCATTGCAATGTTGATGGGTTTTATTGCATTAATTGCATGCTGCGATTGGATTTTAGTACATATTGGTCATCTTATTTCACCGAATTTAAATTTGAGTCTTGATTTTATTTTTGGAAAATTATTTTATCCAATGGCTTGGGCAATTGGCGTTCCAAGTCAAGATGTAGGATTTGTTTCAACTTTGCTTGGGCAAAAACTAACCATCAATGAATTCTTTGCATTTCAAAATTTAACTTCTCCAACTGCACCAAAAATTTCCGAAAAAGCATTGCTTATTGTAAGTGTTGCCATTTGTGGTTTTGCAAATTTTAGTAGCGTAGGAATGCAAATTGGTGGAATAGGAGAGTTGGCACCAACAAGAAGAAGTGATCTTGCAAAATTGGGCATGAAAGCACTTTTGTGTGGTACATTAGCTTCCTATATGTCGGCTTCGATTGCTGGAATATTAGCGTCTTAATTTTTTAATTAATTATTCTTTGCCAAAGCCAACTTTTATCTAAGGGCACAAGCCATTCGGTTTCGAGTTTTTGCTTATTATCTACTAAATGATTAAAAAACAAAGTGTCAGTTTTTAAAATGCCATTTTCAAGTGCATATTTTACTTGATTTAATGGCAAAGTTTCTACTTTTTCTTTTATATAAAATGACAGCATTAATCTATCAAAAAAGTTTACCGCATATTGGTTTTCAAAACTTTTTATTATTCGAGTCATGCCATCAGTACTGCAACCACTTACATCCGATATATTTTCATCGGCAATAACTACCACAAAACGTTGAAACAAAATTTCTGCCCAGCCTTTCACATCTTTACCATGCGATTGCCATTGCGAATAAAAATTATGCAATTGCATATTTATTTCTTCGCATTCTATTTCGGTATGATTTCTATTGGATTGAAAAATCCATACTTTGGAATCTGCATTGAAATCAGAAGGTATTTTATTCAATTCAATTTTGATTATTTCTTGCATTTTTTTTGTTTCAAAATAAAGTTGCAGAAATTACTCTACAACTTTGTTATTCATAAATCAAATTTCCCCATGTTATTTTTCCATTGATTTTGCAATTATTTCAGCAATGTCTAGTACTTGAACACTGTCTTCTTTTTCTTTGTTTTTTACACCATCATTTAGCATAGTTAAGCAAAAAGGACAGTTGGATGCAATTGTTGTAGCGCCAGTTTCCAATGCTTCTTCTGTTCGTTCAAAATTTACTCTTGTTGTGCCAGCCTCTTCTTCTTTAAACATTTGTGCGCCGCCAGCTCCACAACATTTACCGTTTGTTCTACATCGCTTCATTTCTACTAATTCGGCATCCAACGTATTTAAAATTTCACGTGGTGCTTCATATATATTATTTGCTCTGCCCAAATAACATGAATCGTGATAGGTAATTTTCTTTCCCTTAAAATCACCACCTTCTTTCATTTTTATTTTTCCTTCATTAATCAATTCTTGCAAAAGCGTGGTATGATGAATTACTTCGTAGTTGCCGCCAAGTTCTGGATATTCGTTTTTCAAAGTATTAAAACAATGTGGGCAAGTGGTAACAATTTTTTTAATCCCATACATATTCAATGTTTGAATATTATTAAACGCCATCATTTGAAACAAAAATTCATTTCCTGATCGTCGCGCTGGGTCACCAGTGCACATTTCTTCTTTTCCTAATATTGAAAAACTCATGCCTACGGCATTTAAAATTTCCACAAAAGCCTTTGTTACTTTTTGCGCTCTTTGATCAAAACTTCCTGCACAGCCCACCCAAAAAAGTATTTCAGGACTAGTTCCTTCTGCGGCATATTCGCTCATTTGTTTTATTTGCATAATTTTATAATTTATTTTTTAAATAGCATTTAGCCATTAATGAATATTCTGAATTATTTTTTGTTTTATTCAACAGATAAAGTTTAGCACTTTTCACTAAATCCTCATTCGTTTCTGGTACTTTATTAGCAATATCTAATATAAGATTTATTTCATTTAATAATTCTCTTCTTCTTTCGTTTAATTGTTCTCTATCTAATCCTAGTTTTTCAATAGTTTTTATTCCTCTATCATTTCCATTTTTTGCTTTAGGAATATCATAAACAAATTCAATAAATTCTTCTGGATTTTCTAAAAAAGGATTAATGAAAATAGGTTCTTCTTTTGAAATATCATCATTGTGAGATTTTGCTCTTTTTGAATTGTCTTTTAAAGGAAAGAGATTTCCTTTAAAAGATTGATTACAAATTTGACAAGACAATAATAAATTTTCCCAATTATAAGCTAACCAATAATAGCCTGGTTTATTCTGGTTTTCATTTTCTTGAACCCAACCTCCTTTAGGTCTAAAATGTTCAACGTCTCCATGTGAGTTATGGCTAATTTTACTTTCACAAAAACAACATTTGTCAAATTGAAGTTCTTTTAATTTTGGTTTTGCTAAGCCATATATTTTCGAATTGATATTTTTAAATTCTCGTTCTCCTTCATTATATAATTTGCATAACTCTTCTGTAGCAATTTTGCCTTTTTCTAATAAGTCATTTGGAGCATCATTTATTGTTTTAGAAATTTTTATCATGCTAAACTAACACTATTTATTTTTTATTAATTCAGCTGCTTTTCTAATAATTTCCATTGCTTCGATATCATTTGGATTTGAAGCTGTTGGTAAAGAGAATGCCAATTCATTTAATTTTTCAAGTCTAATTTTATTTTCTTCAGATAATGATTCTTTTTGTAATAAAGTTTTTCTTTCTTCTAATTGCTTTTCAATTTCAAGATTTCTTGCTCCTATATCAAATAAATCACTTGTCATTATTTGGTCTAATCGCCAGTTATGAACTGATCGAATATCACTATTGATGGAAACAAATTCATTCCCTTCATTGTCTTGCTCTCTTTTTAATAAAATTAAATTAGCATCTTTTGGAGCGGATTGAACAACTAATGGACTGTGAGCAGTTACAATAAATTGTGCATTTGGAAAACGATCAGATAAAAAATCAAAAATACTTCGTTGCCATTTTGGATGAAGATGTAAATCTATTTCATCTACTAAAACCACAACTGGCTCAGCAAGTGGATTTTTAGCATCAGGATATCTATCAAACATGCGAGCAGCTAAGTCAATAACCCATGCTATCATAGTTTTATAACCCAAACTTAATTCTCTTATATCAAACCAACCAAATGCGGTTTTAAATTCTACTTTAGGTATCATTTGTTCTTTAGTGGGCTCTGTAAAACGAACATTAGTTACATCTGGCAATAATTCAATTAATACTTCTTTAATTTTATTTCGTTTCTCAATTGCATATTCTTTAATTTCAGAATCTCTACTGGCTGCATAATCTAATTGTAATAACCATTCTTCAGCATTAATTAGTTTTGCATCATCATCAAAAAGTGTTGAAGAATTTTCTAATTTGCTTTCTTTTAATTCTGCATTTGACATAAAACGATTAGCTCCATATCCTAAAATGAAAAAATATAATATGTTATCACCTATTGAATTGTTACAAGTATTTATAAATTGATTGTTGTTCGCACTAATTGATAAGCTTGGTACATTTTTATTATTATTTAAATATGTTGAAATTTTACTTTTTAAATTAGAGTTCTTAGAAATTATTATTTTTCTATTTATTTTAAATAAAGTAGTTGAATGATATTTTTTAATTTCTTTGTCAGATTTATATTCATTTAAATTATATTCAAACCCACTCAATAATTGCAATAAAAAAGTTTTTCCTAATCCATTATCTCCTAAAATTACATTCCATCTACACCAATTATTATTTTCATCAGTTAAATCAAAAACAGCTTTTTCTCCAAAACTTCTTACATTTTCAAGTTCTAATTTCTTAAAATAAATGCCTTTTTCTTTTTCCATTTTTACAAATTTAATCTTTTAAAATTAATTTACCCAAGCATCTCTATCATCGGCACTAAATTTCCAAGGTGCCATATTATTTTCAATATTGCTAAACATGGCATTCCATTCTTGAGGTGCATTGCTGTCTTCCATAATTAAACTTCGGCGCAATTGCATAATTATTGATAGCGGACTAATGCTCACTGGACATTCTTCCACACAAGCATTACAAGTAGTGCATGCTCGCAATTCTTCAACAGTAATGTAATCATTTAAAAGGGTTTTGCCATCTTCAACATGTTGTCCTTTTTGATCCAGATTTTTACCCACTTCTTCAATTCTATCTCTGGTATCCATCATTATTTTTCGTGGTGATAGTTTTTTGCCAGTTTGGTTTGCAGGACAAGCCGAAGTACATCGTCCACATTCCGTACATGCATAAGCATCTAATAAATTTTTCCAACTTAAATCCAAAACATCTTTTGCACCAAAACGTGAAGGTGGCGCAGCATTTTCAGTTGTTGGAGCCAATTCGGGCTGCATCATATATTTTATTTCATTTTGCACTTCTGGCATATTTGTCATTTTTCCAGCGGGCAAAAGGCTAGCATAAAATGCATTGGGAAAAGCTAAAATGATATGCAAATGTTTTGAAATAACTAAGTAATTCATAAAGGCAAAAATGCCTATGATGTGAAGCCACCAACATAATCTTTCAAAAAATATTAATGTAGAAGTAGAAAAATTTTCAAAGAAAAATGTCAAATATTGTGAAATGACAAAAGGTGATGTTGCTGTGTAATGTTCTGTTCCTCGTATTTGTAAAACTTGATCTGCGGCATTCATTTTTAAAAATAAACTCATCAATACAATTTCAAAACCAAGAATAATTAAGGCATCTTTTTGGGGCCAACCACCTGAAAGTTCTCCTGTACTTAATCGTTTTACTTTAATCACTACTCTGCGGAAAATAAATATGATACATGCTATTAAAACCAAAGCTGCTAAAATTTCGAAACTATTAATTAAGAAATTATAAAAACCGCCAAAAATTGGTGCAAAAAGTCGGTGTGTACCTAAAATGCCATCTAATATAATTTCTACAATTTCAATATTGATAATTATAAATCCTGCATAAACGATTAAATGCAAAACGGCAACTAGCGGATTTTTGAACATTTTTTTTTGTCCAAGTGCAAGCATAATTACATTGCGCCAGCGAGCTGATTTATTATCGTTTAAGTTTTCTTTTTTGCCTAGAAAAATATTTCGTCGAATGCGGATGATATTTTTTGCAAAAAAGTAAATAGCAACTGATGCTAAAATTAAAAATAAAAGTTGTTGTATAATTTCCATTGCACACAAATTTAACAAAGCTTATAAAAGAAATATACAAAAAGTATGAACTATTTTTACAGAAATTTAAAATTACATGTCAAATAGGGTAGAAATAATGAATGCAAAACAAGCTGAAATGAAAATAGAACGCTTGGCTTTTGAAATTTATGAAAATAATATGAACGAAAAAGAATTGATTTTAGTAGGTTTGGCAAAAAGAGGCTTTGAAATTGCAATTTTAATTCAACAAAAAATTGATCAATTATTTGACATCAAAACAAAATTGATTGCATTAAAAATTGATAAAAAAAATCCAATAGATTGCAGTTTAGATGCTGATATGAATTTGGATAAAAAAAGTATTATTTTAATAGATGATGTGGCAAATTCTGGAAGAACCTTGCTATATGCATTAATGCCTTTTTTAAATGTAATTGCAAACAAAATTCAAATTGCAGTTTTAGTGGATAGAAAACATAAATCGTATCCAATAAGTCCCGATTTTGTTGGTCTTCAAATTTCTACCACTTTACAAGAACACATTCAAGTTGATATTGAAAAAGGAAAAATTAGTGGTGCTTTTATTGAATAAAAAAAAGCTACAAAAATAATTTTGTAGCTTAAGTTTTTTAAATATTTAATTTGTTAATTAATTAATATTCATCTTCGTTGAAGAAAAAATCTTCTTGAGTTGGGTAATCTGGCCAAATATCTTCTATGCCTTCATAAGGTTCGCCCTCGTCTTCTAACTCTTGTAAATTTTCAATCACTTCAATGGGGCAACCCGAACGAATAGCATAATCTATCAATTCTTCTTTGATAGCTGGCCAAGGTGCGTCTTCTAAATGTGAAGCAAGTTCAAGTGTCCAAAACATAATATTTTTTTTTAATTTGGGCAAATGTAAGTTATTTCTCTCAAAACAAATGTTTATGTTTGTAAAGATTTAGATAATGTTACAGGTACAAAATATCGAAAAAAAATTTGGAGAAATAGAAGTGCTAAAAGGCATCAGTTTTGACATTGAAAAATCAAAAATAGTGAGCATTATTGGTGCATCTGGCGCAGGAAAAACAACTTTATTGCATATTTTAGGCACACTAGAAAAACCAGATAAAGGAAAAATTTTACTTGATAATAAATCTATTTTTGACCTAAAAAATAATGATTTAGCAACTTTTAGAAATAAAAAAATAGGCTTTGTATTTCAATTTCATCATTTATTGCCAGAGTTTTCAGCACTTGAA
>JAGNRR010000259.1 GCA_017988595.1 Chitinophagaceae bacterium | reverse complement strand
AGGTTAATGGTGTTTTTCAAACTCAACATGTTGTCTAGCACTAAAATTTGACTAAAATTTGCGAAATAAACCAATGTTTTCATTGGATTTGTTGCATCTATTTGCGATATTTTTCCTCGTTGAATTACATTAAAATTAGATATGCTGTCGCCATTTTTATTATATTTTACAATAAAATTTTTATTTCTAACCACATAAATATTGCCCAAATAATCTGTACTTATAAAATCTGCTTTCATTTTTATAGACTTTACAAGTTCTAATTTATTGTTTACAAATTTTATATTTGAATTGCTATCTATTGAAAGCACATTTATATTATCTTGAGCTCTTGTCTCAAAATATATTATCATTAATAAAAAAAAGATTTTATGCATTTATATTAATGCTAAGGTAAGTATATTTAAATCTACTTAAAAAAAGTAATCGTATTTTGAAAATCTTTTATCGAAGTGTTGAAAAATTTCCAGTTCTAACCAAACTCCAGTCCAGACCATTTGTTTGACTTTCATATAAGCCCATATTTGTAGCACAATAAATATATTTTTTAATTTCGTTGGTACGATATACTTTTTGTTTACTAACTACATAGCTCACTTTTGCATATGTAGGAATGCCAGAACCTGTTGCTATAAAAGCAGTTCCATTAAGTTTAAACAAACCACCACTATCTCTACCGATATAAAATTCACCGGTTTCTGGTGTATTGTTTCCAAACAAAATTTCTTTGCCATTATTGCTAACACCAGTAAATGAATTCCAATTTAAACCGCCATCTGCTGAATATTTAACTCCATACTTTCCATAAAAATCAATTGAAATCAAAGTATCATGCGAATGTGCTAAATACCAAGTAGTATCTTTTGAAATTGGAGTGTTAATAGTAACTTGATTCCAATTTCCAACTCCACCTGTTTTTTTATATAATGTTGCAGAATCTCTTTGGATAAAAAGATCTCCATTATCCAATTCAGTTATTGATTTAGGAATTATTTTTCCTCCAGTTCCCCAAGCACCTTCTGGCGAATAAGTCATACCATAATCTGTACTTACCATCAAATCAGATTTTCCACACAAATAAAGAATCTTGGTAGAAGCATCATATTTTAAACCATTTGGTAAAAAATATTGATAAAATAAAGATTGATAATCTCGTGGCACAGCATTTGAAATATTAAAAGCAGAACCTGCATTTTTACTGTAATAGGAATTTTGTTTTATATTAACCACATTGCTATCAGCAAATTCAAGATGTCGAACAGCAGATTGGTCTACGGAAAATTCTGTGGTAAAATAAACGCCATCATTTGTACGCTGAACAGTTCCTGAATAACCACCCAAGTATAAAGTAAATGGAGTTTTTATTGTAGCATTATTGTTTACATTATTGTATTTTTTACAAGACGTAGCAAATAAAATTAATATTAATAAAGGAACAAAAAAATTTCTCATCTCTCGGGGTTTTAATTTATTGTACACAAATTAACGAAATTATACTGATATGAAGAAAAATTTATTAAATTTTATTAATTTTCAATATTCCTCAATTGCTTTGCTTAATTTCGTAGAAATACTTTTATATAAATTATGCAAATATCATTTCATGGTGCAGCAAGAACAGTTACTGGTTCAAAACATATTATTCATTTAAAAAATGGAAAAAAAATATTACTCGATTGTGGACTTTTTCAAGGCATGGGCGACAAAACTTTTGAATATAATGCCGATTTGGGTTTTGATGCAACAGAAATAAACTATGTTATTCTTTCCCATGCTCATATTGATCATTCTGGACTTTTACCAAAACTTATTAAAGATGGTTATCAAGGAAAAATTATTTGCACTCCGGCCACAGCTGATTTAGCAGAAGTATTATTGCTCGATTCTGCTTTTATTCAAGAAGCTGATATTGCTTTTGTAAATAAAAAACGAGCTGCTCAAAAACTACCTTTTCTAAAACCTATCTATACCATTGAAGATGCAAAACGTGTTTTATTGCAATTGGAAGCTCATGATTATCGAAAAAAAATAAAACTCGATGATGATATTACAGTTGAGTTTTTCGACGCAGGACATATTTTAGGAAGTGCAGTTGTTTTTATCAATATAAAAGAAAATGGCAAAAACAATCGAATTGTTTTTAGTGGCGATGTGGGTAGATATCGAGATATTATTTTAAAATCGCCAGAAGAAATTCCACAAGCAGATTATATAATTCTTGAAAGTACTTATGGCGATTCGTTGCATGATAATTTTAAAGATGCAAAAGATGAATTGCTAAAAAATATTTTACATACTTGTATTGAAAAAAAGGGAAGATTAATTATTCCAAGTTTTAGTGTGGGCAGAACCCAAGAAATCTTGTATGATTTAAATAAACTAGAAGTAGAAAACAGATTGCCAAAACTAAATTATTATGTTGATAGCCCAATGTCCACAAAAGCCACTCAAGTTGTAAAATCACATCCAGAATGTTATAATCAACGCGTTCAAGATTTAATGAAAAATGACAAAGATCCATTTGATTTTACAGGATTAAAATTTATAACAGAAGCCCAAGACTCTAAAGCATTAAATGATAGAAAAGAACCAATG
>JAGNRR010000258.1 GCA_017988595.1 Chitinophagaceae bacterium | reverse complement strand
TCCTTGCATTGAAGGAATGTCAAGCTGAATATATTGACTAGCAGGATTTGGATAAATTGATTTAATAGACGTTTTAAAAATATCATTTATGCTTGAAACCATTTCTGGAAGTGTACGGCTAGTTTTATGATAATCATCCCCAGTATTTTGAGTGTTGAAATTTGCATCGACTGCACCTGCATAAAATTCTACATTGCCAACGCCAATATTTGGTGCTTTCCAACCAAATTTCCAAGTAACAGTATTTCCACTTGTTATACCACCAACTAAAGCTGTATTATGTCTTGCAACTGTAACTGCGGGATTATTTCCCAAAGGAACAACGCTAACTTGTGATGGCATTATATTATTAGAAAATGTACCAACAAATTGATTTACAGCATCAAATACGGTTGCTTGAAAACCTGCAACAGAAGTATTTTTTGATGTAGTAAATGATATTGAAATAACATAATTTGCACCAGGTTTATAACTTGTAACATTTGATCCAGAACTATCTGAAACAAAAATAAATAAATTTCCTTGTGGCTGTGCAAAAATAGAGTGGCAAGAGCAACCTGCAGTTCCTCCCGGAGAACCTGTTGCATTTCCATCGCTGTAGCCTCCAGAGTTTGATTGAAATAAGATTACTGCAAGAGATAGTGCAGTAAAAAGATAAATAAAGTTAAGTTTTTTCATAAGCATTTTATTTTTTTAAGGTTAATTTTTAATAATATTACACCAAATATAATAAACTTATACATGAAAGCAAAAAAGTTATATCGTTTTTCGGAATTAAAAAAAATGAATAATGTTTTTGAATACCCAGATGGGATTTTAGAAAATGGTGGAATAGAACAATTTAAAAATAAAAAAATAGTTTTAGAATTGGCTTGTGGCAAAGGCGAATATGCAATTGGATTAGCAAAAGAAGACAAAGAGCGCATTTTTATTGGCATGGATATAAAAGGCAATCGCATTTTTGTTGGGGCTAAAAAAGCATTGGATGAAAAAATTGATAATGTTTTTTTTGTTCGAAATCAAATTCAATGGATTGAAAAATATATTGAGCCTAAAAGTGTAGATGAAATTTGGATTACTTTTCCCGATCCATTTTTAAGAGAAAGTAAAGAACGAAAAAGATTGACTCACACTGTTTTTTTACATATTTATCAACGAATTTTGAAGCCTGGTGGGAAAATAAATTTAAAAACAGATTCGCCTCAGCTTTATCAGTTTACGTTGGAAATGATAAAAGAAAATAATTGCACAATTGTAGAAAATATTGATGATGTTTATAAGAATGGCATGCCCAATTATCCATTAAACATTCAAACATTTTATGAAAAAATGCATTTAGAGGATAAACGTACCATTCATTTTGTTAGTTTTACATTGCCAGAGGATGAAATAAAATATCCTATTAAAGAATCTAAAGATGAAGAAGCCACTGTTTGATGACGATGAACTGTTTTATTTAAACGATAAAGGTTTTGTTGTTTTTACTGCTCAGTATTTATTAGATAGAGGATATTGCTGTGGAAACTCGTGCTTGAATTGTCCTTATGAGTATAAAAATGTTGCGAATAAAAGTAAAATTCCAGATTTGATTGCAGCACAAAAAAAGCGAAATGTAGACAATGAAAAATGATTTTAATTGGATAGATGATGTTTATGAAATAGTGCGAGCTATTCCCAAAGGAAAAGTTTGTACTTATGGCATTATAGCTCAATCAATTGGGCTTAAAGGCAGCGCAAGATTAATAGGCTATGCAATGAATAAAAGTCATTTTGTGTTGCCAAAAGTTCCTGCTCATCGGGTGGTAAATAGAAATGGAATGTTGACAGGAAAATTTCATTTTGAAAATGAAAATACAATGCAAGAATTATTAGAAAAAGAAGGTGTTGAAATAAAAGATGATATCATTATTGATTTTAGAAACAAACTATGGCAACCATAAAAAAACCAAAAAAAATTGTTTTAGATAATCAATTAGTGGAAGATTTTTTTTTCAATGATGTTCGATTAATTGGCATTGCATCGCCGCTTGAAAGTTATGAATTTGTATATTTAGTCAATCAATGTTTTAATTTTAATTTTAAACGAAATCATGAATTAATGCGAAGTAGAGACGAAATTGATTTTGCAGCCTATGATTTTTTTGACACTAAAAAACATGCCAATCATATAATTTATTCAAATAGAAATAAAACAGATTTTTATTTAACAGAGTTGAAAAATGTAGATTTTATTTGGATGATAGATTGCCAATCGAATTTAAGTCAACTTATAAAAGATTCATTAGAAATTATTCCAAAATTGAAAAATTCACCTTATTGTTTTGAAATAAAAATTGAACAAATCAAGGAAAAACAACTTTTGTTATATTAATCTTTATTTTTAATAAAATTAATAGTAAATTTAACTTTTAATATTAAAGAATACTATGTCAAAATCAATAATTTTTGTTGCATTAGCAAGTTGTTTTATATTTTTTTCTTGTTCGAAAAAAACACCAGCTCCAGAAGCCTGTTTTAAATTTAGTCAAGAAACGGCTAAACTTGGAGATACCGTTTATTTAATAAATTGTTCAAAAAATTATGATTATTCTTTTTGGCTT
>JAGNRR010000257.1 GCA_017988595.1 Chitinophagaceae bacterium | reverse complement strand
GGCAAATGGATGTCTTTGCAAATTATGCTCGAAATCGTTTCGATTTTCAACCTCAATCTTCACAACAAGCTTTTGGTGTTATCAATCAAGCTTTTCTATTAAGTATGTATTTTGAAGGAAGCGAAACCGATAAATTTGATTCTCGATATGGCGGCATTTCATTTACCAATACCGTAAAAAATAATATGATTTTGAAATTTATTGCATCTGGTTTTCAAACCAACGAAACCGAAACCTATGATATTTATGGGCAATATAATTTAGGACAATTGGAAACCGATTTGGGTAAAGAAAATTTTGGCACTGTAAAAGTAAGTTTGGGCGATGGTGCCATTCATAATTATGCACGAAATTATTTAAAAATTAATGTTGGAAATTTAGGTCACAAAGGCTCTTTGGATAAAGGAAAACATTTTTTACAGTGGGGTGCAAATAGCGAATTTGTTTCCATAAGAGATCAATTAAATGAATGGGAACGACGAGATAGCGCAGGCTTTTCGTTGCCATACAGCGATTCGGTGCTGAAAATGTTTAGCCGATATAAAACAAGCCAAGATTTTACGTATGCTCGATTGAGCGGCTATCTTCAAGATAATATAGAATTGGATAGCCAGCGATTGGTGATGACCGCAGGCATGAGGTTTAATTACAATCAACTGAACAATGAATTTTTACTTAGTCCACGTTTGCAACTTTCTTATAAACCCACAACTAAAAAAGATATTGTATATAAAATTGCAACAGGATTTTATCATCAACCACCATTTTATAGAGAAATGCGAGCATTGGATGGCAGTGTGAATAAACAAGTAAAAGCACAGCGTTCATTTCATGCAGTAGCAGGATTTGATTATAATTTCAAAGGTTTTTATGAAAAACCATTTAAGTTCACCACCGAACTTTTTTATAAAAATATGTGGAATGTGGTGCCTTATGAAATTGACAATGTGCGTATTCGATATTTTGGCACAAACAATGCCAAAGCATTTGCCTATGGTGCCGAATTTAGATTGTATGGCGATTTGGTAAAAGACGCTGAAAGTTTTGTAAGTGTGGCATTGATGAATACCAAAGAAGATATTTTAAATGATGTAATCAATGTAAAAAGTAAAATAGACGGAAGCGATAGTACAAAAATTTTCCCAGGATATATTCCACGTCCTACAGATTCGAGAATAAATGTGGGGCTTTTCTTTTCGGATTATTTACGTAACAATAAAAATTTTAAAGTTTATATCAATGGACTTTATGGCACTGGTTTACCTTTTGGTCCTCCCGATAATCAACGATATGGCGATACCCTTCGCATTCCATCTTATAAACGTGTAGATATTGGTTTTGCAGCTTTGTTGCTCGATAAAGAAAAAAAAGAACGTCCACATTACAGCATTTTCAAACATGTAGAAACGGCATGGTTAAGTTTAGAAGTGTTTAATTTGTTGGGTATCAAAAACACACTTTCTTATTTGTGGATTAGAGATAATAGCTCCAATAATACTTATGCAGTTCCAAACCGTTTGACAGCAAGATTGCTGAATGCAAAATTAGTAGTGAAGTTTTGATGCCTACAATTTCTTTAATAATTGCTTTTTATAAAAATTTAAATGCTTTAAAATTAATTTTTAAAGCGCTAGAAAATCAATCCTACAAAAAATTTGAAGTTATAATAGCAGAAGATGACAATAATGATGAAACAAAAATATTTTTGCATGAATGCAAAACTTCTTTTCTTGTAAAACATGTTCATCAAGAAATTGATAATGGTTTTAGAAAAAATGAAATGCTGAATGCTGCCTTAAAAATTTCGACAGGAAAAAAAATTGTTTTTATAGATGGAGATTGTATTCCACATCAACATTTTTTATTTTCTTATGAAAAACATTTAAAAGAAAAAACTATATTTTTTGGAAGAAGAGTTTTGCTTAATAAAAAAATTACTGAACAAATATTGGCTACTCAACACTTTAATATTATAAACTTCTGGAAATTATTAATTTCAAAAAATAAAAACAAAAAATATTTATTTTATCTGCCTTTTCTAAAACCAAAAGCAAGGCAAGAGGGCATTTGGGGCTGTAATTGGGGAATAATGAAAAAAGATATTTTGGATGTTAATGGTTTTGACGAAGATTATATTTCAGCAGGAATTGGCGAAGACGTTGATATGGAATGGCGATTGCTTGAAAATAAAAATAAATTATTTTCGATAAAACAAACAGCAATTGTTTATCATTTGCATCATGCATTAAATTATAATGATGACGTGGTTGAAAAAAATATTGCCAAAATGAAAGAAAAGAAAAAAGCTGGTTTTGTTTTTTGCAAAAATGGAATTACTAAGATTATATAATTAATCAGTTTTCGCAGTATACCTTTCAGGAAACGCTGTGGCAACGAAAGCTGCTGAGATGAATTTTGTTGAGCTGTTTATTTGTTACGACACCTATTTTTTTTATTTCAAAGATAATAAAAAGTATTATAAAGGTATCTATTAGTATTTCAAAGATATTAAAAAGTATTATAAAGGTATTTATTGGTATTATAAAGCTATCTAACAATATTATAAAGATAGATAACGGTATTATAAAGATAGATAACAGT
>JAGNRR010000069.1 GCA_017988595.1 Chitinophagaceae bacterium | reverse complement strand
ATCAAAAGCTACAAGATTTTTTGGTAAAGAATCTTCCAGATTTAGGGTTATAATACCACTAGAAGCAACTTTATTTACAATTTCGTTTTGCACAAGGCAAATTTAACACAAAACAATTGGCTTTTTAGCTTCATAGAAATCTATTTCCTTAAAGAAATGGTAAAAGAAAATCTTTAATACAATTTAAAAATTAAGAATATTAAATTTTAGAAAGTAATAAATAAACATGCGTGTTTATTTTTTTTAGTACAAAACCCAAACTAGTATGTTAATTTAATTTTTTTTGTTGATAATGATAAAATTAAGTAGTAAAAAATTGTAAATGAAAATAATGATAACTTGCGTATATTTGGGTGTTGTGGCTAAATCGCTCTCCAGGACTCTTTCGTCACAACGCGACGGCAGCCCACAAACCGAAACTATATTGCAAAAGATGAATATAAAACCAACTCCGATTTATAAATATGTTTCTTTAGATATTGCTGAATCAATTGCTATTAGCTCCACGCTAAAATTTACAAACCCTCTAAAATTTAATGATCCATTCGATTGTGATATTTCACGTTTAAAGTTCGATTTATCTCAAGCTGATAGCATAGTAAGAAGCGAAGTACAAAATCTTAGAGAAAAATTTAAAAACTATCCGGAGGTTAATGATATAATGTTGGAGAAAACATTTAGAGATGCGCAAATAGATAAAATAAAACGATCATCTGTTTGTTGTTTTTCTTGCATTGAAACCAATTTATTAATGTGGGCTCATTATTCGAACAAACATTATGGAGCATGTTTGATTTTTGATAACACTTTGGAAAACAAATTTCCAAGTGTGCCTGATGCCAGATTTACAGAAATGATTGTTGACTATAGTGAGTTTTCTCAAATTAATTATTGTGAAAGTAAGATTAATGGAATTAAAAATTTGTTTGGTAAAAAGTCACTTGATTGGGAATACGAGTGTGAATATCGATTAGTTATTTTGGAACGTGAAGGACTGATTCGATTTAATTCAACATTCTTAACCGGTGTTATTTTTGGAATAAAGGTTACCGATGAGGAAATTGAGCGATTTAAAAATAATTCCAAAAGAGAAAAGCTGAACTTAGTATTTAAAAGAGCGATACAGGATTTGGATTCATTAAAAATAGTAGAAATTTAGGGTAGCCAAAAACCCACTAGCGCAAGAATGAAGCGCAGGTATGTGTGCAAGCTTCTTGTGCCCCTACTAGCGCAAGAATGAGGCGTAGGTATGTGTGCAAGCTTCTTGTGCGTTTATGAAAAAGTATTAATATCTATAAAATTCAATTACAAAAGCATAATTTCATAAAAAATATTTATTGTTAAATGAATTTATATACTAAGCACAAGAAGCCAGCTCACTTGGCAGCGCCTCATTCTTGTGCCTGTAAAGACGAAATGTAAAAAAAATAGTTTTTTTACTAACGAGGCTATTTAAATTTACGTCTATAAATTTATGAAACATTTATTTTTAATCTTTTTTTGCGGAACTCTTTTATTCTCTCAATGTAAGCCTTGCTACAAAGTCGCTATAATATCTGTATTGAATAAAATTGAATTTGTTAATTTCCAAGCTGATGAATTGGATAGTATTTATGTATTTGAACTAAGTGATACAGTACAATTAAACTCATTTTCGTCATTTGCTTCAAATCCTAATTATTACCTTAAAGTAAACAAAGTGCAAAATAATGTACTTGATTTGGGGTCCAACTATAATTTAAAAGAAGGTAATAGTTTTTATGTTTTTACTACAGACACGAGTGTTTTTTATGAAATAAGAGTAAGTAGTATTGAACCACATGTAAACCCAAATTGTACTAAAGATTTCTACGATAGAGTAAACAAAGTAAAGGTAAACGGAGTAGAACAAACTATATACAATAGCACTATTACTGTTTCAAAATAATTTAAGAATTTAAACCAAATTCGTATCAGTCGCTCTCTTGAGTTTGCAACTCAAGAGTAAATATAAAAAATAAGCCACAACGTCATTTATTTAAGCAAAACAAGCAAAAATGGCTGTATATTTCGTTTCTGTCAATGTATATTTAGTTACTGTCAATGTATATTTCATTTCTGCCTATGTCAATTTCATTTCTGTGCATGTCAATTCTGTTTCTGTCTTTGTCAAATCTATTTATGTCTTTGTCAGTTTCATTTCTGTCCATGTCAAATTCGTTTCTGCCAGTGTCATTTCCTTCTCGAAGAATCTGCCATAGGCAACTAACAATACATTGGCTAAATCTTCACAACAATAAATCATAACAAAAAGCAAAATCTTTGAAAAACTTGCAATAGAAGTTTTAAATAGAAATGAAAACGACTAGCTTTGCTTATTGAATTTTTAGAACATTATTTATGAAAAAAAATATTGCTTTACTGGCGGGTGGATATTCGGGCGAATATGCCATTTCAGTAAAAAGTGCTGTAACTGTAGAAGAAAACTTAGATGCCAATTTGTTTAATGTTTATAAAATTGTTGTAGATAAAAACAATTGGATGCACACCACAGCCAACAATGAAACCGTTGAAGTAAATAAAGATGATTTCTCATTAATGCTAGACAACGAAAAAATAACTTTCGATGCCGCATTTATTATTATTCATGGCACACCTGGAGAAGACGGAAAAATTCAAGGCTATTTGGATATGCTAAAAATTCCTTACCCATCTTGCAATGCAGTTGTTTCCGCATTGACCTTTAATAAAATATTTTGCAATGCTTTAGCTTCAAAAAGTGGCTTGGTACATGTATCAAAATCTATCCATTTATTAAAACATAAAAAATATCAATCTGCTGAACTAATAAAACAGTTACCCTTGCCTGTTTTTGTAAAACCCGTTGAAGGTGGCAGCAGTTTGGCAACATTTAAAATAAAAACCGAAGCAGAATTAATGCCAGCCATCGAAGCCGCTTTTGAAGTGGACAATCAGGTGATGATGGAAGGATTTGTAAAAGGAAGAGAAATAAGTGTGGGTGTTTATAGAACTAAAAACAACGATGTGGTGGCATTGCCTATTACAGAATTGATTTCCACCAAAGAGTTTTTTGATTATGAAGCAAAATACACCGATGGTTTGTGCAATGAAGTTACACCAGCAGATTTTGACAAAGAAATGACCGAAAAAATTCAACAACTTACTGTAGCGCTTTACGATGTAATGGTTTGCAAAGGCGTTGTTCGAATAGATTATATTATCGAAGAAGGCACAAATCATATTTACTTTTTAGAAGTAAACACCATTCCTGGTCAAAGCCAAAACAGCATCATTCCACAACAAGTGAGGGCAATGGGCGGAAATTTAAAAGAATTTTATACTGAATTACTTCAGTCTTGTTTCAACAAATAGTATTAAATTGCAACTTTAAAAAAAGAAAAAAACACGTGTTTAAAAAATCAATAGTTTTCAATCTGTTTATCATGCTTTTGTTAAGCCTAGGCTTATTATTTGTATTTTTTAGTTCTTTGGATTTCATAACTAATCATGGTCAAGAAACTATAGTGCCAAAATTGACAGGAAAAAAATTAAAAGAAAGCATTAAAGAATTGGAAGCGCAGCATTTTAATGTTCAAATAGATTCGGTATATATGCCTTATATTGATCCGTTGCAAGTTGTTTTTCAAGAACCCGAAGCAGGAATGAATGTAAAAGTAGGACGTACATTATTTTTGACCGTTAACAAAAAATCACCTCCAATGGTTTCAATGCCAAATTTGGTGAGCAAAAGTTTTAGAAATGCAGTGTTGATTTTGCAAAGTTATCGAATGGTGGTTGGTGATACCATTTTTAGACCAGATATCGCTGCAGGCGCCATTTTGGAACAATTGTGGAATGGCAAAAAAATAAATCCAGGAACGATGTTGCCTTATGGAAGTAAAATTGATTTAGTGGTTGGCGAAGGTTTGGCTCAAGAAGAAATTGATGTTCCAAATTTAATCGGCAAATCGTGGATGGAAGCAAAAACAATATTGACCAATTCAAATTTGATGTTCACTGTAATTTGCGATGGCAATATTACAGACACCATGAGTGCAATTGTGTATCAACAATTTCCAGAATCCTTAAATGAATTAGATTTTATACAAACGATTCATGGCGGCGATATGATTGATGTTCGTGTGATGCAAAATCCAAGCCAAACCCTTTTAAAACAAAATTTACCAGGCTCTGCAAAATATCAAAACGAAGATGATACTAGTTTAAATCAAAGTATTGAACGAATAGCACCAAAACGCGAACCCAGAGATTCAAATGCAAGAAGAAATATTCCGGGCATGGGCTCTCCATCAGTTTTGGGCGACCAAGATGCAAGTAAAGTAACAAAAAAAACTAATTCGACTACTTCTTCAAATTACAAAAAACTCAACAATAAAAAGGGTTCAGGTAACGTTAATACATCTAACAAATCAAAAGAAAAAGCACCATCGGACGACAACAAAGTAAAATCAAAAAGTCAAGAAAACTATTCAGACCAATACGATTAATTATGAAAAATATTTTTTTTCTAATCGTTGTTTTTCATTTTTTTGCAATAGAAAAAAGTATTGCACAGGAAAATGTTGCCCCATTAAAATCTCGTTTTATTGCATCCGAAAAAAATACTTTTTCGCCAAAAAAAACAAGAGCAAGTTTGCCTTTTTTTGATGATTTCTCCTACGAAGGACCATTACCAAACAATACACTTTGGCAAGAAAATCAAGTTTTTATAAACAACACCATGAGCAATTCACCCATCACGCAAGGCATTGCCACATTTGATGGATTAAATGAAAATGGACGACCCTATAAACCTACAAATTTTAACGCCTATGGTTTTGCAGACAGTTTAACATCAACAACTATTGATTTAAGTGCAAATAATCCTGGACAAAACTTATATCTAAGTTTTTATTTTCAAACACAAGGCAATGGTTTTGCTCCAGAATCGCAAGACAGTTTATTGTTGTATATTAAAGACAATACCAATACATGGTATGAAGTTTGGGGCGAAAAAGGCAATACGGTTTCTGCATTTAAACAAGTATTGATTCCAATTTTAGATCCTAATTATTTTCACAATACATTTCAATTTCGATTTGTAAATAAAGCATCGCTAAATAGCAATGATGATATTTGGAATATTGATTATGTAAAACTTGATATTAATAGAAATTTAAATGACACCATTCTCAACGATGCATCATTTTACAATGTGCCAAGTTCTATTTTATTTAATTATCACAGCATGCCTTATCGACATTTTATGGCAAATATTACTGCCGAAAAATCGTTGAATCAATTGGTGAATATTAAAAATAATTATTTCACAACTAATAACGTTAGTGTTTATTTTAATTCGAAAGAAAAAATAAGCAATACCGTTTTGGGTTCTACATCGGTGCCTTCGCTAAATTTAGCATCAAATAATATCACAGCTCAAACGTTTAATACCTTTCCAATTTCATACACGCCACCAACAATTTATTCGCCAGTAACAATCGAAAATAAATTTTCGATTTCAAACTTGAATGCTCCAGATAAAAAAATAAATGATACGCTGACACAAACCATTTTGTTTGACAATTACTTTGCATACGATGACGGAAGCGCCGAAAAAGCTTATTATCTTTTGCCTGCGGCAAATATTCCTGCAAAAACAGCACTTGAATTTACATTAAACCAAGCAGATTCTGTATCAGGAGTAGATGTGTTTTTTGCACCACAAGTGCCAAGTGCCGAAGGAAAATTATTTTCAGTCATTCTTTATCAGTCATTGGGATCAATTGGCGGAAACCCCGATGTAATTCTTAAACAACAAGATTTTTATACCGTAAAATACACTTCACAAAAAAATGGATTTTCAACTTATGGTTTCGATGAACCAATTTATCTTCCTGCTGGAAAATATTATATTGGTTTAATGCAACCCACAAATTCGGGAAGCGATACCATTTATTATGGTTTAGATGTAAACAACACAAGCAACTCTCAAAAATTAAGTTATAATGTTTTAGGAGATTGGTTTACATCTTCTACAGTTGGATCTATTATGATGCGCCCTTTGGTTGGAAAAAGAGTTACCACAACAGCAATTTCATCAATAGAAAAACAAGAAAAAAACATTTTAATTTATCCAAATCCTATATTGAATACGGTATTTATTAAAAGCGAAGATATTTTTAATTTCTATACATTGTTCGACCTAAATGGAAGAAAAATGAAAGAAGGCTTCTTAAAAAATAATTCGGTAGATGTACATGATCAAATTCCAGGAAATTACATTTTAGAATTAAAAAATAAAACAACAACTATAAAAAAACAAATATGCAAACAATAAGTGCCGAAGATTTAAAAAAAAGAATTGAAGCTGGCGAAAAATTAAACATTATCGATGTTCGTGAACCTGCTGAATATGCAGAAACTAATATGGGTGCAACATTAATTCCACTTGGTCAAATAATGAATATGCAACTTGGCGAGTTGGAAAATCTTCGTGAAGAAGAACTTATAATTCATTGTAAAAGCGGTATGCGCTCCATGCAAGCTTGTATGGCTTTAGAGCAAATGGGATTTAAAAATACCGTAAATCTTGCTGGCGGCATAATGGCTTGGAATGCTATTATTTAAATCGAACAAATAATCGTCCAAAATTTTTGGTGTCTTTATCTATTCTATGATATTGACTTTTGATATGTTTTTGTTCTAAAAAACGTAGCACTGATTTTTTTAATTGTCCACTTCCTTTGCCCGGAATAATTTCTATCAATTTTATTTTTTTAGATACCGCTTCTTCTATGAGTCGATTTAATGCAAGATCAATTGATTTGCTTTTATTATAAATATCATGTAAATCCAAAACTAATTTCGACATTTTATTAGAATTTATTTTTTAAACCGTTTTAGCTCATCTGCTATAATGCGATCATTGCTCAATCGAGGTACTTTATTTTGCCCGCCCAATTTTCCTTTTTCTTTCATATAATCGATAAAAGAATTTTTGCGAAGCAAGGTAATTTTTAATTTTTGCAAAATGCCTCCTCGTATTAAATCATCATAATAAATGTTTTTTTCACGAAGGGCAATGTCTACTTTTTCTGAAAAAGCCAATATATCATTTGGTTCATTTTCAAATTCAATAAACCATTCATGATATGAATTTTCATTGTTTTGAGCAATAAATGGAGCTACTGTAAATTCTGTAATTGCACAATTTTCTTCGTTTGCTACTTTCAGCAACGCATATTCCACTTCTTCGCCAATTACATGTTCGCCAAAGGCAGAAATAAAATGTTTTATTCGACCTGTAACTTTAATTCGATAAGGATTTAATGAAACAAATTTTATAGTGTCGCCAATATTATAACCCCAAAGTCCTGCATTGCTATTAATGATTAAAGCATAATTTTCATTTAATTTTACATCTGCCAAACTCAATCTTGTTGGGTTTTCATGAAAAATTTCATTAGCAGGAATAAATTCATAATAAATACCGCTGTTAGTATTTAACAACAAACCCTCTTCATATTGAGTATCTTGAAAAGCAAAAAAACCTTCACTAGCAGGAAATGTTTCTATTAAATCTATTTTTCTTCCAATGGATTCAAAAAGTTTTGCTTTATAAGGCTCTAAATTTACACCACCATGAACCAATACCGAAAAATTTGGAAATAAATCGCCAATTTTTTTGTTACTACCTTGTTCCAATTTATCAAAATACATTTGCATCCAAGGTGGAATGCCACTTATCAAGGTCATATTTTGATTCATGGTTTCAGCAACAATTTTTTCTAATTTTTCTTCCCAATCTTCAATGCAATTGGTTTCGTAAGTTGGCAATTGATTGCTTCGCAAATATTTTGGAATATGATGATTTACAATTCCACTTAAACGTCCAGTAGGAATGCCAGCCACTCTTTCAAGCGTTGGAGAACCAGAAAGAAAAATCATTTTTCCATCTGCAAATTGTACATTCCCAGTTTCGGCAATATAACATAGCAAAGCATTTCGGGCAGCATTTAAATGAAAACCTATACTTTCTTTAGAAATTGGAATATATTTTACACCGCTTGTTGTGCCACTTGTTTTAGCAAAATAAAGTGGCTTACCTTTCCAAAGCACATTTTCTTTTCCATCTTTAATAAGTTCTATATATGATTTTAATTGTTCATAATCTCGAATAGGAATTGCACTGGAAAAAGACTGATGACTATTAATATCTTTAAAAAAATGATCTTTTCCAAATTGAGTTTTTTGCCCGTTTTTAATCAAGGACAATAATATTTTTTGTTGATCATCTATGGCATTTAATTTTTCTTTTGCTATTTTATTTGCAACATATAAAGCAAAAGGTTTTGCAAAAATTGATTTTAATCCCATAAAACAAAAATACTTTTATAGTTATGAAAATAAGTATGAAAAGGGAAAAATATAATAAATATAAATTAATATAATATTTTAATAATTGAAAAACAATATAAATAAAGAATGGTAAAAAAAATGATTGAAAATAAAAAAAACAAAACCTTTGCTAGAATAAAAAAAAGCCATATCTTTGCAGTCCTTAAAAAAAATAACAATATCATGTTTGCAATAGTAGAAATCGCAGGTCAGCAATTTAAAGTAAAACAAAATGATCAATTATATGTACACCGTTTGAGTGCAAACGTTGGAGATAGCATTGATGCAAAAGTATTAATGTCATCAAATGGAACAAATGCTAGTTTTAATACAGGAGCTGTGAAAGCAGAAGTATTAGAACACATGCAAGGTGAAAAAGTAATTACTTTTCACAAAAAAAGAAGAAAAGGATATGAGAAAAAAATTGGTCATCGCGATGCCTTGACAAAAATAAAAATTTCATCAATAGCATAATAACAAAAACAAGTTTTTCAAAAAATAAAAAAATTAAATTACCATGGCACATAAGAAAGGAGAAGGTAGTGTAAAAAATAATCGTGATTCACAATCAAAAAGATTAGGTGTAAAAATATTTGGTGGTCAAAGCGCCATTTCTGGAAATATTATTATTCGTCAACGCGGTACAAAATTTCATCCAGGTGAAAATGTTGGTCTTGGAAAAGACTTTACAATTTTTGCATTGCACGATGGTGTTGTAGAATTTAAAAAAACAAAAAATAAAACTTTAGTTTCTGTAGTTTAAGAAAACTATTTTTAAATTTTTATTTTAATTCATAAATTTTATTGAAAAAATTTTTTAAATTTTTTTTTATTATATAGTTGTATAATAAAAAAAAATGTTTATATCTTTGTGGGTAGAAGTTCTTATTATTAACTAACCCAAAATTCAAAACAAAATGGCAAAAGCAAAAAAAGCAGCAGCAAAAAAAGCAGCTCCTAAAAAAGCAGTAGCAAAAAAAGCAGCTCCTAAAAAAGCAGCTCCTAAAAAAGCAGCTCCTAAAAAAGCAGCTCCTAAAAAAGCGGCTCCTAAAAAAGCAGCTCCTAAAAAAGCGGCTCCTAAAAAAGCAGCAGCAAAAAAAGCAGCTCCTAAGAAAGCAGCTCCTAAAAAAG
>JAGNRR010000256.1 GCA_017988595.1 Chitinophagaceae bacterium | reverse complement strand
CATATTTGCATGTTCATGAACTTGCATATAAACCGCATCAAACAGTTGTATTTCACCAGCTTCATTTCGGCTTGCAATTACTGCTATTTCTTTTTCTATAGAAATCAAATTTTCAATAACTGATGGGATATCCCATATATCATTTTCGGTTTTCACTACCTGAACACCTTTGCCATCATATCCTGCAGTTCTTGTTTTTTGTACAAAAGGAAATAAAATTTTATTTTCTTTTAATTTTCCAAGCAAATCTTTTTTATGCTCTATTAAAAAAAATGGTGAAGTTGGCAATTGATGTTGTTCATAAAATTGCTTCTGCAATCCTTTATCTTTAATAATATTCAATGCTGAAGGTGAAGGATGAATTTTTATACCTTCTTTTTCCAATTGCAATAAAGCATCTGTATTTACATGTTCAATTTCTACAGTAACAACATCACAATCTTTTCCAAAATTATAAACCGTATCATAATCTCTAAAATTACCAAGTACAAATTCATTACAAGCAATTTTGCAAGATGAATTTTGATCAGGGTCTAAAACTTTAGTATAAATATCCCATTGTTGAGTAACTGTCAAAAGCATTTTACCCAATTGCCCGCCACCTAAAATGCCGAGTTTTTTTGAAGTAGAAAAAAATGCATTTTTCATTGTTTATAATTTAAATGCGGTTTTGATAATAATTTGTTGTTCCTCTTTGTGTTTTGAAGAAAATCCTGTGGCTGTTGCTGCTGATGTTTGTCTGCTTAAATAGCCTATTGGAAATGTTGTAGGTAAATTCATTTTCAAAAAACTCACTGCACCCATGTTATAAGGTTCTTCTTGAACCCAAACCCATTGTGCCATTCCATATTTAGTTTTTAATTTTTCCAATTGCTCTATTGGCAAAGGATACAATTGTTCCATTCTTACTATTGCCACATCTTCTCTATTTTCAGATTGTTGTTTTTCTAATAAATCAAAATATATTTTTCCGCTACAAAGCAATACTCTTTTTACCAAATTTGTTTTACTTATAAAAGCATCATCAATTGTTTCTTGAAAAACTCCAGTGGTAAAATCTTCCATTTTTGAACTGGCTTTATCTAATCTTAAATTAGCCTTTGGCGAAAAATTCACCATTGGTTTCCTGAAAGGAAATATTATTTGACGTCGTAATGCATGGAAAAAATTTGCTGCTGTCGTACAATTTGTAATAATCATATTTAATTCAGCGCATGCTTGCAAAAATCGTTCTATTCTTGCACTAGAATGTTCTGGTCCTTGACCTTCAAAACCATGTGGTAATAATAACACTAAGCCATTATTTTTCCCCCATTTAGTTTCGCTACAAGTTATAAATTGATCAATAATTGTTTGCGCACCATTAAAAAAATCACCAAATTGAGCTTCCCAAATTGTAAGTGTATCAGGGTTTGCAAGTGCATATCCAAATTCAAATCCTAAAACAGCAAATTCGCTCAACAACGAATTATAAATCCGAAATACACCTTGCTGCTCATCTATTTTGTTTAATCTGTTATAACTTTTGTGCGTTATTTCATCATTTAACACGGCGTGTCTGTGGCTAAATGTGCCTCTTTTTACATCTTGCCCACTCATTCTTACATCATTTCCTTCAATCAAAAGTGAGCCATAAGCCATCAATTCTGCGGTAGACCAATCAATTAATTTATGTTCATTGAAAAGTTTAAGTTTGTCATCAATTAATTTTTTAATTTTTCTTAATGGCGTAAAATTTTCTGGAAAATTCATAATTCCATTAAACACTTTCAAAAAGTTTTCCTCGCTAATGGCGGTGTTTGGTGAATTTAAAAAATCTTTTGCTTCTGCAATTTTTAAATTTTTCCACTTTTGTTCTGGCTCTTGAATGTTATATGGAAGCGGTTTTTGTTTTACTTCATCAAGTCTATCTTGCAAATCTTTCCAAAAAGCTTCTTCGATTTGTTTTACTTCTGCATCATTTATAATTTTTTCGCTAAGCAATTTTTTAATATAAATTTCTCGAGGATTTTCATGTTTTTCAATCAAATCATAAAGTTCTGGCTGTGTAAATTTTGGATCATCGCCTTCGTTATGTCCCCATTTACGATAACAAACCATGTCTATAAAAACATCGGTATTAAATTTTTGTCTAAATTTAAATGCTAATTCACTAACTTTCAAAACCGCTTCTGGATCATCACCATTAACATGAAAAACAGGTGCTTGAACCATCGAAGCAATACTGCTACAATAATCTGCGCTTCTTGCGTCATCAAAATCGGTTGTAAAACCAATTTGATTATTAATAATAAAATGAATTGTTCCTCCAGTATAATAGCCTTGCAAATTACTCATTTGAAGCACTTCATATACAATTCCTTGTCCAGCAATACTGGCATCGCCATGAATTAATATTGGCAAAATGGCATCGTAATCACTATTATAAAGCGTATCTGCTTTTGCTCTTGCAAAACCTTCTACAACAGGATTTACAGCTTCTAAATGAGAAGGATTTGGCACTAATTGAATATTTACTGTTTTTCCTTCAAGTGTTTGTACATCTGAACGAAAACCTAAATGGTATTTTACATCGCCACTTCCCATAGTAGAATTTTGTGGAGCAGAGCCTGAAAAT
>JAGNRR010000255.1 GCA_017988595.1 Chitinophagaceae bacterium | reverse complement strand
GGATAGAATTCACAGTTAATCATTTCTATTTTATATGCAATTTCATTACGCTCATTTTATGTAAATTTGCTACAAGATAAAATTTTTACTCAAGTTATTCAAACATGCAATTCCAACGATATACATTTATTTACAAAAGTCAAGAACAAATAAATAGGATTGAGTCTGCAGATTTTTCAGTTTTTGAAAATCAAGATTTAAAAATTGAATTTTTATTGGAAGATGCTGAAGATGGAAAACGATATCAAACTGTTGTTCAACAAAAAAATAAAATTGAATTAGTTGATTTTTTTATTGAAACAAAAATCGATTATTCCAACACCAACGATATCTTTTGCAATGGTTTTCAATCCTGGACTGAAACGAAACTTTTTAATAAAACAGAAAAATTAAAAGCTCAGCGTCGTGGAATAAAAGCGATTGGTGAAGCTTATGGTGATGGTTTGTTTTATTCGTACAAAAACAAAAAAGGCGTAGTAAACAGTTTTACATACACTTACATAAAACTTCCAAAACGCAGAATACATTTCTTAGGATCGCTAAACGATTCAATTGGTTATACTATTTTTGAACACCATGCAAACGAAAATAAATTAATTATTAAAAAAGATTGTGAAGGATTGATAATTGAAAACTGCACGACTTTGCTTGATTTTTATAGTTGCGAACATTTCGAATTTATTTGCTTTCAATCTTATTTTCAATTACAACAATTAAAACAAATACATGCGAAACCAGCCATTGGCTGGACGAGTTGGTATTATTATTACACCAATATTTCTGAAAAAATTATTCAGGATAATTTAGATGCATTTATCAATAATAACGTGCCAATTGAAATTTTTCAAATTGATGATGGATGGCAAAAAGCAGTAGGTGATTGGCTGAATTTTAATGATAAATTTCCGAATGGTTTAAAAAATATCGTAGAAAAAATTAAAGAAAAAAACATAAAAGCTGGTTTGTGGCTGGCACCTTTTGCATGCGAACAAAATTCGTTTATTGTGAAAGAAAAACCACATTGGATTTTGAAAGATGATAAAGGGAAATTTCTAAAAATCGGTTTCAATCCAGCTTGGAGTTATTGGTTTTATGCATTGGATTTTTATCTGGATGAAGTACGCGATTATTTAAAAAAAGTATTTCATACAATTTTAATTGAATGGAATTTTGATTTGGTAAAATTAGATTTCCTTTATGGAACTGCGTTGATAGCTCGAAATGGAAAATCACGCGGACAAATTATGTACGAAGCAATGCAGTTTCTGCGCGAATGTGTTGGCGATAAAATGATTTTAGGTTGCGGTGTTCCATTGTTGCCTGCAAACGGTACTACCGAATATTGCAGAATTGGACCTGATATTCACTTAAGTTGGGATTTTACATTATTGAAATGGGCTCGTGCGCGCGAACGACCTTCAACATTAAATGCCATTCATAACACCATCAACAGAAGGCAGCTTTCTGGAAAATGGTTTTGGAACGATCCTGATGTATTTATCCTGAGAAAAAATAAAACGACTTTATCATTCGAAGAAAAATATTCGTTGCTCTTAGCCAATTTATTGTTTGGTCATTTATTGTTTACATCAGATAATATTAGTGAATACGATGCAAAAACCTTGGTATTATATAAATCTATTTTTCCATTGATGTCTATTCAAGATGTGCAAGTAAATTACTCAAACGAATTTTACATCATTAATTTTAGAATCAATGATAAATATTATTTAGTGCTCATCAACACAAGTGATAACGCAAAAATGTACAAGTTGCCGAATAATTTATTCTTTGATAATGTTTCGCAAGAATTAGTAAAAGGTGATAAGAATATAGAAATAAAAAAACATACGTCAAAATGTTTGCTAACTGTTGGATATTCGCCATTTGCAATTGCAGGTACCAGTGGTCATTTTTTTTCTGGCACAGAAATTGAAAACATATTTTTAACAGGAAATAAAGTTGAATTGGAATGGACAAAAGGCATTTTAAATCCTGTGAAAGTATTTGTAAAAGTTCCTCTAGATTATGAAGTTATTAGTATAAACAATAGTGGACACTTTAAGCGAATTGACAAAAAAGATTTCTCTATTATTGAGTACCAAAAAGAACTATGAGTTGTCATGAATCAATTTTTACATATAAAAAGAAATTTCTCCGTTATATTTAATCCATATTTTATCAGAATTAGTTTGGTTTTTGTATTTATTTTAAACCTTGCTATATCATATGCTGCAGATAAACCACAGATAGAATTTGCTAAACTACAGATTTCTCAGAAATCATACAAAGCAGCTATTTCTACATTAAATAATTACATTACCGATAATCCAAAAGATGTTGACGCATTATATTGGCGTGCTTTTGCTTTTTACAAAGACAAACAATTTGAAATTGCTGAAATTAAATTTAATGAGGTCTTAAAAATTAATCCAAACTATGTTCCAGCTTTAGAAACATTAGGAATAATGTGCTATGAGAAAAAAGATTATACAACTGCGGTTCGATATTTTAACAGCATTATTGCAGGAAACGATACTTCAAGAGAATATTATAACATGCGTGGTATGTGTTACTTTTATAATGATAATTACGATCAAGCAGTAAAGGATTTTAAC
>JAGNRR010000254.1 GCA_017988595.1 Chitinophagaceae bacterium | reverse complement strand
AAGCACCTAGAGGATGCTTTGTCTTTACTTTACGAATTTAAGCATATTGCTTAAAGTCGATTATTAACAATAAATTAATTAAAATGAATGACATAAAAGATAAAATCATTACAGTTAAAAAGCAAACAATAAATTCATACATTTTTCGTCCGATGCTTTTTTCCACTCCTATGGTTCAGGCAATTTTAGAAGGAAGAAAAACACAAACAAGGCGAATGTGTAAAGTTCAGCCTGAAAATGGTTGCTATGTAGAACTTAATATGAAATCTAGTCTAGTAGAATTTGATACAAATGAAGGGATTGATAATAAGTACTGTAAGTTCTCAGTAAGTATAGGTGATATTATTTGGGTCCGTGAAACCTTTTTAATGAAACAGAGTAGCAATGAATCAAAATTATACATACATAAAGCCGATTGCTCATCCGAGCATTTGGAACATTATGCTGGACAATGGAAGCCAAGTTTGTTTATGCCAAAAGAAGCCTGCCGTTTGTTTTTAGAAATTACAAATATTAGGGTTGAAAGATTAAATGAAATATCAAAAGAAGATGCAATTAATGAAGGAATACAGCCTTTGTTAATGTCAAGAATGCAACAAATACAAAGTGGTCAATTGTATAGAAATTATTTATCAAAGGACGAATTATTTAACGATGGATTAAGTGCAATAAATTCTTATAAATCGCTTTGGCAAAAAATAAATGTTATTAATAGTTGGTCGGAAAATCCGTTTGTTTGGGTTTACAATTTCAAAGTTATAGAGTGTCCAGAGAGATTTTTATAATTTAAAAACTAAAAAAATGACTAGAACGCAAGCGTTGACAAATCACCTAATTAATGGTGGGAAATTAAGCATAAAAAATGCATTTTTAGACTTTGGAATTTCAAATGTTTCGAGGGAAATTAGGAGGTTAGTCGAAATACCAAATGATGTAACTTTGGATAGGGAAACAAAGGTCGCTAAAACAAAGTATGGCAGTACTTGCTATTATTTTGAATATAGTGCAAGCGAAAAAACAAAAGAAAAATTATTACAATCAAAATAAATTAACTTTAAAAACGCAAAATAATAAAAAATTTTATTAATTTTGCAAAAAAAAATATTATGATTTTATCGGAAAAAGCCTTACAATTAATCAATAGAAAAGGCATGAAAAAAGAAATAGCTAGATATTTAGATATAGATTTGTGTAATGTTTATAGAAATGCACATAAAAATCAAAAGCATGGGATATTAACCACTTATGGGGTTTTATTGCTACTTTCTAAACATGGTTTTTGTGCAATAGATGATTTAATAATTAAAAACTAAAAATATGAAAAGTATAGGTTTTTGGGAAGGTTTTGTTGATGGATATATAGCAGGACTTATTGAGGAATATTTTGATTTTTATGAAGAAACAAACCTAACTTATGAGGTAAGTCCTCATGGATATGGTTGGAAGTTGTGCTTTGAATGGAAAATTGGAATTATTATGGGTAAAAGTGCCACCTATGAAGACCCTCCAGAAGATAACCAAGACGTATTTGATAAGCAAATATTTTATTTTACATTTGATACAAATGTAGATAAAATAAAAAAAGAGATATTTAATCAACTTGAAGCTATTTCAAAACTGGAAGACCCTGAATGTAATGTTATTGAGTGAAAAATTTAATCATTTAGTTGTCTCTTGGGTTGATGTTGAATATGTTTCAGTTGTAGCACAAATGCCATGCCTTCGCCAATGCAATGCCGTACGTAGCTTTTTTTATTAAAATCGTTAAAAATGGAAATATCAAATAGAAATTATAATAGAATAGAACGGCTTTATTTTTTTTGTTGGCTATATACAGCCCACAGGGATTTTGATTTGGCAAAAAGAATAGCAAAAAACAACCCATTAAATTGGAAACAAGCTGAAAGTTTGTCTGATTTTTGTAATCAAATAGCATTAACAAATGAAACGAAACCACAAGAGTTTATTTCAGAAGAAAATGAAAGCACGGATAATGCTATTGATAAATATTTAGTTCTTAAAGAATGTATTGAGCAAGTAAAATTAAGATTAGGCGCAAAAGGTAAAAATGAATTATATAAATCTGTTAAGTTTTTTTATAGAAAAAAAAGCTATTGTTATCAAATGGATAGCTATTATACTTTTCTTATAAATGGGTTGTTTATGTACGTCAATAGAATGATTACTTTTCAAGAGTTCTTAAAAAATTACTGTTTTGAAGTGTCATTGTTTACTGGCAAAAAAACTCCTATAAATTTAAAGTATGTAATTAAAATGTCAAACCACATCTTGAAATGTTAGGGTCTTATAAAATTACGTACAACGGTTTGGGGCTTTGTTTAGTTTGGGATTATGGAAACGAAATTATAAACTTAAAAATCAATAACATGAAAAAAGGATATAACACCGCATTTACTTTCTCATCACTAAAGGATAACGGATTAAGTCCTATTCATTTGGCGTATGAGATAAATAAAAACAATGAGAAAATAGACCTTTTAAGATTTAGTGGAGGTACTTTGTCATTCGATTACGATATAAGCGCAGATGGGTACGGAAATGCCAAAACAAACAAATATTTGGTTAAAGCGAATCCAAAAAACTTTATATTTGATTATATTG
>JAGNRR010000253.1 GCA_017988595.1 Chitinophagaceae bacterium | reverse complement strand
TTCTTCGGAACATCGTCTAAATTTTGGCTTGGACTTCAAAACGACTTCGATATTGAAGAAGAAATGCAAATAATCAAGAAGGAATTGGAACAAATCGAAACAGTGAATTAAAAAACGTGATAGAACATCGGCTATGATGATAGATTCGCTACCGCTTCATCCATCACATAGCCTTGGCGTTAGGCACAACAAATGAAAAAGAAAGAAATAACATGAATAAAAAATTATTACTAATGCTTCTAGTAATTACTTCTTGCCAATTAAAGCGAGATAATAGTCTTAATAATGTTCTCGAAAATGTAATCATAGACTCAAATACTGTTAGTCAAGATGTTGAACCTTTGGGATGCGATTTAGTTGATACCTTAAGTATAGTTGGAGACTTTGAATATCAATTAAGAAAGATAAACCAAAGAGAATATCAAATAAATTGGGGAGATAAAAATTATAAAAGAAAATATCATGAAACATTTGGTTGCTGGCAATCCACAGATAAAGAGATTTGTGATTTTACGCCTAAAGTTGATACTATGACAGATAATGAAATTATTTTAAGAGTAACAACATCTACACCAAGTGTGAGTAATTGCAGTCCAATTGAGTATAAAATGATTTATTTGCCCAATAATAAAAAGGAAGAACCATTTGAAATCGAATTCTATCAAAAAACAATTGGTAGATATGTGATATTCTCAAATAGTCTTGACACGATTTCTGTGATGAACTTAGAAACAAAAAAGATACAATCAATGGAATTGAACCCTAAACCTTATTTTGAATTTAAGACAATAGATAGCTCTTTGGATGGAATACGAATAGACGGGAAGGTACTTAAATTTCGATATTTTATAGGTACGCATGAGCAATACAATTATACTGATAGAAGGATGAGTTTAAAAATTTAAGAGAAATGCAATGCCTAACAATGTACTGGACGGACAGACTTGCTATCGCTGCGTCCGTCGCCAGTACTAGACGTTAGTGGCAATTTTTAAAAACACAATATATGAAAACAATAGGTATAGAAATAGATAACGACAAAGCAATATTATTTGTTTTAGAAAGTGATGGAAAATCAATAAAAGATTTGACAAATAATTTTAAACATTTGAAATTAAACGACGATAAAAACAATTCTGAATTACAGAAATTTCAATCAATCCTATTTAGTCATTTTGACACTATAAATGCAGATAAAATTGGAATAATAACAAGACAAGGAAAAGGAAAATTTGCATCTTCTTCTATTTCTTTTAAAATTGAAGCACTCATTCAATGTTACACTAAAACAGAAGTGGAATTTGTTTCGCCTCAAGCTTTGAATTCTTATTACAAGAAAAATGAATTCAATTTAACAATTCCTCATATATATCAAGAGAAAGCTTCAAAGCTTTCAAATTATTTATTAAATAACTAGTAATGGACGATTCTGCTGTAGACCCTCGTATAAGAAAATTCTTGGCTGAACAAGAAGATATTTTAATAGATAGATATTCAAGTAAAGGTGGCTTTGGCGAACTCTATTTTGGCAAAAGAAAAATTCTTGGTGATAGAGTTGCTTTGAAATTTTACAATTTAAAAGATGGTTCAGGACACGAAGAAGCTAAACTTTTAAAAACTATTACACATGAAAATATTTTGCCAATTTATGACGCAAGGATGATAGATGATGAAATTTCATTTTACTTGACACCTGAAATGAGTGGTGGAGATTTGCAAAATATAATAGATAGCTATATTGTCGATACAAATGTTGGTTTAGAAATTATATTGAATGTTTTAAAAGCTCTTACAGAATTACATAAAAATGGAAATTCGTTATTACATAGAGACTTAAAAACAGGAAACATTCTAGTTGACCTAAAAAACGGAATTAAGACATATTTGGCAGATTTTGGAACTATTAAAAAGTTGCCAAATAATAAAGATTTTGTTTCTGCTTCAACTTATTCATTCTTATATAGACCATATGAAGCATTGGTTGACGATAAATATTTTAAAGAATCCGACATTTATCAAGTTGGAATTATTTTGTATCAAATATTAGGCGGAAAATTTCCTATGAAAAATCCAATTGAATGGTTAAATCCAAGAGAATTGAAAAAATACAATAGCCTCTCAAATGATATTGAAAAATTAGACTATTTACGATTTACTATTAACAATTTGATTTTAAAAGGGAAGATATTAGACATAGACTCACTTCCAATATTCGTAAACAATAAACTTAAATCGATAATAAAAAAAGCTACAACTATAGACTATTCTAAACGATATAATTCAACTTCTGAATTTTCTAAAGCTATTTTTGACTATCAAAAAACTGCTAAAATTTGGTGGAATGAAAATGATATAATTTATGCAACATGCCCAAAAAAGAAAACTAAATTTAGAATAATCAAAGAAAAAAAATTATTTATTTTACAACATTCAAAAGACGGAATTGCTTGGCGAAAAAAAAGTGAAGGAATTTTAAAAGATTTAATTAAAGAAATCGAATAAAACTGCCACTAACAACTAAGCGTTCGTCGTGTCCAGCGGACAAGCGATGAACGCCCCGTTGAACGGAACCTTTTGTAGCGGAGCAAAATTTGAAAAACTTATTTGTTTTGTTATGGAGATATCGTTAAGCAATTT
>JAGNRR010000068.1 GCA_017988595.1 Chitinophagaceae bacterium | reverse complement strand
ATAGAAAATAAATTAAAATTATAAATTTAAAAAAGGAATCTAAATTTAATTAGATTCCTTTTCTTTATAATTCTTTTCGCAATCTTGCCACTGGAATATTGAGCTGTTCTCTATATTTGGCAATAGTTCGACGTGCAACATTATAGCCTTTTTCTTGCAAAATTTGTGTCAGCTTATCGTCGGATAATGGCTTTTGTTTATTTTCTTTTTCAATTTCTTCTGTTAAAATAGTTTTCACTTCTCTAGTAGAAACTTCTTCGCCATCATCTTTTGTTAGCGACTCTGAGAAAAAATATTTCAACTTAAATGTTCCAAACTCGGTTTGCACAAATTTACTATTTACCACTCTAGAAACCGTAGAAATATCAAGACTCGTCCTATCCGAAATATCTTTTAAAATCATTGGTCTTAACTGTGTTTCATCACCAGTTAAAAAAAACTCTTCTTGAATTCTGCATATGCTTTGCATGGTTAAAAAAAGTGTTTGTTGTCTTTGTTTTACTGCATCAATAAACCAACGCGCTGAATCTATTTTTTGTTTTATGAAAACAACCGCTTCGCGTTGTTCCGAATTTTTTTTATCGCCCGCACTATATTCTTTTAGCATCATTTTATAATTATTGCTAATTTTTAAATCAGGTGCATTTTTAGCATTTAGCTCAACATGTAATTCTCCATTTTCATTTACAATATAAAAATCAGGAATCATAAAAGATTGCACTTCGTTTCTTGGAGTAAATTCCTGTCCAGGCCTAGGGTTTAAATGAACAATTTCTTGAATAATGATTTTCAATTCTTCATCATCAATTTGAAGTGCTTTAGTTATTTTATCATAATGTTTTTTGGTAAAAGAATCAAAATGATGTTCAAAAATTTCAATTGCTTTTTTAACAATAACATTTTGTTGTTTTCTTTTTAATTGAATAAGTAAACATTCTTGCAAATCTCTTGCAGAAATTCCTGGCGGATCTATTTGCTGAACAGCAGAAATTACTTCAAGCAAGCTAGGTTTATCAATAACAATATTTTGGCGAAATGCTAAATCATCAATCAAAGATTGAATATCTCTTCTTAAATAACCATCATCATCAAGACTTCCAATTAAAAAATCAGCTACCTTTCTTTTGTTTTCTGAAATAATTAAGAGTGCCACTTGTTTGTATAAATATTCATGAAAACTTTCTTCAATCTTAAATTGATTCGAAGGTGTTTTTTCTTCATCTTCATCGTTTGAATAAAATGAATTTAAGTTTCCATATCCTTCATCATCGTCTTCTTTTAAATAACTACTTACATCAATTTCAAAATTATCATTATCTAATTGTTCAAATTCATTAATATCTTCTGCAGTTTCTTTTGCTAAATCTTCTTCTGTTTTTTCCTCTAATGTTTTTTCGTTTTCTTCTGCATTGTTTTCCAACGCTGGATTTTCTTGAATTTCAATATTTATTCATTCTTCAAGCGATGCAGTAGGCACTTGCAACAACTTCATTAATTGAATTTGTTGAGGCGATAATCGCTGATTTTGCTTTAAATACTGACCAAGTTTTGACATAAGTATCTTCGTAAAGATAATTTAAAAAATGATTTATGAAAATATTTTTAAAAAAATCTAGTAGAAATTAATATGGTTTGTATTTACTTTTTCTTAAAATATCTTGACCGCTATTTTTATCTTTCATAATTTTATGAAAGTCATCAATATTATTCTTATTCATATATTGATTTATAATTTTCCATCCCAACCAAGATCCAATATTCCCTGGAGATGTTTCTGGCATACCAGCAGTATTTGGTCCATCATTTATATATCTTGCTATGTCTTGCCAATTATTTGAATACAAAATATTTTTTTGAATAAAAAAATTATAAATCATGGCTTCATTTTCTTCACACCATTTTAATTGTTCTGGTGTATAGCCTAAAAGTTTATCAATAGAACTATTTGGCAACATATATTCCATAAATAAAATTTGTTTTCCTTTATATATCATCAAATCCAAAAGCGTTTTATCATCCCAAACCATTGGAAATTTTTCTTCATATTTATTTCTTGCTAAATTTATAGGAATAAACTCTGGCTCGCATTTCCAAACTTGATAATCTGGAATTTGAACAGTAGATGAAGCATAAAAAGGAAATTTTTTCCCTAAATACATATCCAATCCTATTCCAATATTGCTATCTACTGAAATGGCACTCCAAAAATTTAATCCACTTACAAAATAATAAACATTTCCAATAGGCTCTTTTGGAAAATAAAATTTTAAATGTTTTAAATAATAAAGAATATCGGCATCTATTTTTTTGGTATCTGGAAAATATTTTTTAACTGAATCAAACAATATTCTATAATCATGAGAAGTTAAAAAATGAGCTAAATTTTCATTAAACATTTTTTGATCTTGCATTTTTCCTAAACTTGCTAACTCTTGAAAATAAATAGGTGTAAATTCAGGATATTTATTTCCAATTTTATTTAAACTTCCAAATATATCATTCGTATCCATTGCTATTACTTCATTATCAAAACGAATACTATTAAAATTTACTTTTATATGTTCGACATCAATATTTTTTTTTGTGTTATTTTTTTCACAAGAAGAAAATCCAAAAACAAATAAATAACAAGAAAATGATATCCGTAAAAAGGTTAGAAAGTAATTTTGCTTCAGCATTTTACAAAAATAAATCGAATGCATTAAAAAAAAATTTAAATTATGAAAAAAACAATTTTATTAACACTAAGTACTTTAGTTTTAGCAACAAGTTTGTTTGCACAAGATTCAAAAATCGAAAGAGAATTTAAAAAATATCGAATTGGAATTTATGTAGGTCCTACATTTAATTCGATGAAACCAACAGCTGATAAAGCTGATGATTATAATATTACTAAAGGAAGTGGTAAAACTGGATTTAGTATGGGTATTCAATTTGATAAAGCATTTAATGAGAAGTACTACATATATTCAGGTTTAAGTTCAGATTGGAAAGGCGGAAGTATTGAAACATCATTTGATGCTACAAAAATTTTACAATCAAACTATGCAAAAAAATCAAACACAGATTACAAATTACAATATCTTACTATTCCTTTAGGTTTTAAAATGCAAGCTGCTGAATTTGACAAAATTAAAGTATTTGCAAATGTTGGTGGTGAAGTAGCATTTTTACTTGCTAACAAAGGAAACTACTCTACAGTTTTAGCAAATGACTCTATAGCTTCAGGTACAAATATAAAATTAAATGGAGTAAGCAAAGCTGTTCCTTTTAATGCAGGATGGCATGTTGGCGTTTCTGGTGAATATGAATTGCAAAATGGAAGCGCTGCTTTTATTGGTTTTTTATACAGAAATAATATAATTGATGCTACTACTCCAAAATTAAATAATCAAGGTTACCGTTTTTCTGATGGAAATATTCGTCAAAATTCTTTTGCAATTAGAATTGGATATTATTTTTAATCAATAATTAAAATTAAAAATTAAAACTCGTTGAAAAAATCAACGAGTTTTTTTTTTATGTAACTTTGAACCATACATTTTATAAAAATGAAAATAATTCTTGCTCAACAAAATTATCATATTGGAAATTTTGAATATAATTTAGAAAAAATAAAAACTGCAATTAATGAGGCAATTGAAAAAAAATCTGATTTAATTGTTTTTTCTGAACTCGCCATTTGTGGTTATCCACCCCGAGATTTTTTAGGATTTGAAGATTTCTATGAACAATGCCAACATAGTATTCAAGCCCTTTTGCCTTTATCAAAAAACATTGGAATATTGATAGGAGCACCAAGCAAAAATCCAACTATAGAAGGCAAAGATTTATTTAACGCTGCTTATCTTTTATATGAAGAAGAAATTAAAGGAATTGCTCACAAAACGTTATTGCCAACTTACGATGTTTTTGATGAATATCGATATTTTGAACCTGCTTACGATTGGAATGTTTTAGAATTTAAAGGAAAAAAATTAGCTGTTACAATTTGTGAAGACATATGGAATTTAGGTAACAATCCATTGTATAGAATTTGTCCAATGGACAAATTAATGGCATTTAATCCCGATGTGATGATAAACTTAAGTGCTTCGCCATTTGATTATACGCATGCTCAAGATAGAAAAGCAATTGCTAAAGCCAATGTAAAAAAATACAAAATTCCTTTATTGTATTGTAATGCTGTGGGCTCTCAAACCGAAATTGTATTTGATGGCGGCAGTTTATGTTTTGATAAAAATGCAAATTTAATTTGCGAAGCATCATATTTTGAAGAAAGTAATTGTGAAATAAATTTGACGGATGACAATGAAATTTTAGAAAAAATCATAGTACAAGAAAATAAAATTTCAAATGAAGAATTAAATCCAACAACTTACAATGCTTCATTAAATATTGATAGAATATATAATGCACTTATAATGGGCATTAAAGATTATTTTCAAAAAATGGGTTTTACAAAAGCAATTCTTGGAAGTAGTGGTGGCGTAGATAGTGCATTGACATTAGCTTTGGCGTGTGATGCATTGGGCAGCGAAAATGTAACCGCAGTTTTAATGCCTTCGCAATTTTCAAGCGATCATAGTGTGAGTGATGCAGTTCAACTTTCAAAAAATTTAAACAATCCATATCATATAGTAGAAATAAAACCTATTTATGATTCATTTATGAATCAACTAAAACCTATTTATTTGGACTTGCCATTTTCGCTTGCCGAAGAAAATATACAAGCAAGAAGCCGAGGAAATTTATTGATGGCTATTGCCAATAAATTTAATATGATATTATTAAACACTTCAAATAAAAGTGAATTGGCAACTGGTTATGGAACTTTATATGGCGATATGGCTGGCGGAATTGCAGTGCTTGGAGATGTTTATAAAATGCAAGTGTATTCGCTTGTAAATTATATAAATCGTGATAAAGAAATCATTCCAAAACATATTTACACAAAAGCACCTTCTGCCGAATTGCGACCAAATCAAAAAGACAGCGATTCATTGCCCGATTATGCAATTCTTGATGCTATACTTTATCAATATATTGAACACAGAAAAGGTCCAAAAGAAATAAAAGCAATGGGCTTTGATGAAAATTTAGTAGATCGGGTTTTGAAAATGGTAAATAAAAATGAGTATAAACGAAATCAATTTTGCCCAATAATCAGAGTAAGTCCAAAAGCATTTGGTGTCGGCAGACGTGTGCCTATTGTAGCAAAATATTTGAGTTAGAAAATTATAAAATTCGTTTTATAATATTTTTATTTGAAATATTAATTAATCCAGGTTGTTTGCCTACTTCGAAACTGCCAATTTTATTGTCCATTTTTAAAGCTTTGGCACCATTTATAGTTGCCCATTTTAAATAATTTTGTAATGGGATTTCTGGAAAATATTTTTGAAATACTAAAATTTCTTCCCAAATATTTAAAGTATTATTAGAAGCTAAACTATCTGTTCCTAAAACAAGTTGATTGTTTTTCTCTAAAAATAAATTTACATCTGGTAATCTATTTTCGATATATAAATTTGCTTTTGGGCAAAAACAAAAATATTGATTGGCTTGTAGCATTTTTATATCTTCATTAGTTGTAAAAGTATTATGAACAAAAATTGAGTTTTGTTGAAATTTAATTTTTTTTTCAATTGCTTCAAAAGAAGTTAAATTTATTTCATCAATTTTCAATGCTTCAATGTTCATGTTTTTATAAAATGCTAAAAACTGATTTTCTTTTTTTTGGAATAGCAAATTTTCTTCATCGCTTTCTTGCATGTGAATTGATAAAATATTTGATTTATTTTCTACACAAATTTTTTCAATTAAATTTCCGGAACATGAATATGGTGCATGAATAGCTAAGCTATTTTTTAAATTATTTTCTTCAAAAAGTTTTTGTTTCAGTTTCCCTTCATCAATTTTTTGCGAAGCAATTTTTTCATTTACACCAACAAGTTCTACAAAAGAATGATACTGGATTTTGCTTTTTATTTTTGTTTCAATTGTCCAATCTGTGTTACAAATGTCTCCAACTGCTTGGATACCATTTTGATACATTTCATTATCTTGTTCTGCAATTTTGTCAAAAATTTTTTCTTGTTCAACGCTATTTCTATTTTTATTAATCCATTCTAAAAAAGGAATCAACCCTAAATTTGTGTCTATTTGCTGATGCAAATAGCTTAACTCTAAATGACAATGTGCATTTACAAAACCAGGGCTTAATATACCATCAAAAAATTGTACATTATCGTTAGGCTTTTCAAAAATTATTTTTTTGATATAATTTTCATTATCAAAACCTAAAAAAACATCCTTACATAATTTTTCATTTAAGAAAACCTCATCAGCACTATACCATTTCATTATTCAAGGATTTTTTTTTATAAATCTTTTTCAATGTTGTATTTTTACACTTTAAATATAAATCACAAAAAACAATTTATGAATTTTTTAGCCCAAATACACGTAATGCCATTAACAGACTTACTTGACCCTCAAGGAAAAGCAGTGATGGGAAGTCTATCTCAATTAGGTTTATCTGGCATTAATGATGTTCGAATTGGTAAAAATATTAATTTAAAAATTTCCGCAACAAACGAACAAGAGGCAGAAGAAATTTGCAAAACAGCTTGCGAAAAATTATTACACAATCCTGTAATGGAACAATTTACATTTGAACTTTCGGAAATAAAATAGTTTTTTTAATTTCGTTTATCCATTCCCCAATACATTTTACTTTGTAGGGTTTGTAAAAAATTTTGTCCTTCCAATCTAATTAATTTTGTTTTAAAATTTTCTTTGCGAACAGCAATTGATACTGAATTGTCAATTGTTTCAGATCGTGCATCGAGCGTACACAAAAATTCCTTAGAACGACCTTCGATTTCAAAAGAAATAATATTTTCATTAGAAACTACAATAGGGCGAACATTTAAATTATGTGGAGCAACTGCGGTAATTACAAAAATATTTGCTTGTGGAAAAATTACTGGACCACCACAACTCAACGAATATCCTGTGGAACCAGTGGGTGTAGAAACGATAATGCCATCTGCCCAATAACTGCACAAAAATTCACCATTGATATATGTATGAATTACAATTAATGATGAAGAATCTTTTCGGTGAATCGAAAATTCGTTGAGTGCAAATGGTGCATCTTTAAAAATTGGCATATTGGCATCCAGATGAATTAATTCTCTTTCATCAATTTTATACCTGCTTTTTATTAATGATTGTAAAGCAAAATCTATTTGATCTTTACCTGTTGCTGCCAAAAATCCTAATCGACCAAGGTTTACGCCCAAAATTGGAATTTGAGTATCTGCCACATGGCAAACAGTGTCTAACATTGTTCCGTCGCCACCTAAACTCATTACATAATTTACTTTTTTAGTATTTAGTTTTTCAGTTTCCGAAAAAACATCAAATTGTTCAGGTAATAATGATGCATTTTTTAATAAAGGAATCATGTCCTTATAAATTACAGGCAATACATTATTCTCTTGAAATTGAAAAAATAATTCCTTTAAACAAAATATGTCTTCAAAGTCAAATTCTCTATTATATATGGCAATTCTCATTTTTATTATTCTTTCCTACCGTGCAAAAATAATCCTTTTTGATTTAAATGATTTAAAGAATATTCTATTCTGAAAACAGCATAATAAGATAATACCACATCTAAACCAACACCATATCCTTGCAAAAACGTATTGCTTAATGTATTATTTTGAGGAAATTGTGCGTACACTTTTCCAAAATCATAATATGTTTTGGCTATCAAAGAAACTGGAAATCGATTAAATTTTGACATTAATGTGTTTTCTAAAACGGATTCAAAAAGTTTTTGTCTGATTGAAGTTCTTCCAATAAAATAATGACTTCCATCAATTACATAAAATTCATAGCCTCTTACATATTCATTTTTAAAACCAAGTGCTCTATAGTTGAAATAAGGTTGCACATCAGGCACGCTATATCTACTTCTTATTTGAAAACTAAATGAATTATTTCTGAAAAATGATTTATAAAAATTTAAATCACTTGTAATTGAAAATTGATTCATTTCTTTGTTTTTACTTAATCCTTTTTGAGCAATAATTGAAGTAACATTTATTCCATTAAATGGATAAATTCTTGAATCTGTTTTATTATAATTAATTTTATAACGTAATTCAAAATAAGATAACGATTGAGTACCTCCTAAAAAATGAGGAGTTTCTTGAAATAGTTTTTTGCTAATTTTCCAATCATTGAAACCTAAAACTATTTCATGAGTTAAAGCATAAGCGGGTCTATATGTCCAAGCAGCTTCTATTTTATAATTTTGATAAGGGTAAATTTTTGTATCTGTAAAAAAAAATTGTTTATTATTTTTAGTTTCATTTTGAATTTCTCTACCTGTATTAAATGCCATTTCCATGCGTAACCCTTGACGTAATTTTTTATCTATATAAGGTATTTTATAATACAATAATAAATGTTTATTATAGCCTGCTTGAGCTTCAATTCCTATTGTTTCATTTCTACCTCTAAAATTTATTCTGTTAACATTAATTCCAATATTAGTTCTATCCAAACGATGATTTTGTTCCATCCACCATGTATTAAAATTTCTATCTGCTAAAGAAAATATTGGATACCCTACCCAATAAAATATTTCATTTACATTAAATATTAATTCAATATTACTATCTGTTTGTAAAGAATATTTTGCATCAACATTTGAAAATAATTGCAGATTTAACAATCTTGCTTTGTTTGTTTCTAATACTTCATTAATTTCTTTTTCTTCTATTCGATCTCCTATTCCAACATTCATTTCTCTAAGTAACAAAAAAGGCTTAGTAACTTTATTGCCATTAAAAACAATGTTTGAAATAGTATAATTTTTTTGTTGGTTATTTTTCTGTTGAGCTACAATTTTGTTTTGAAACAAAATAAAAAATAAACAATTTATAAAAAATAAAATTGTTGTTGAACGAAATATGATATTTTTTTTATTCGTTTTCAAATTTATAAATATCAAAAGATTCTTTTCTTAAAATAAAAACATTATCTCTTTCTATTCTAATGTTTAAAACATCATCTGGATATGGTATTTCCAAAGCTTTCTCTGTAAATAATTGTGAGTCATATACTTTTATAAAATTATTATCTACATAAACAAATTGTTTTTCAAAAACTTGAAGCATATTCGTTTTAATATTTAATTTATATTGATAAAAACCAAATCGATCAAATGCAAAAACGCCTTTAGATGTATCACAAATGTATAAATTTCTATTTTGCTCAATCATATAAACGGGATCTAAAACAAAAGGTAAAATATTTCGCAATGGCATTTGCAATGAAATTTTCATGTCTTCGTCAATTTTTACTAATTCACCATTGGGGTCATAAAACCAAATATTCCCATCTGTGCTATTTGCAATACAAGGAATATTAAAACGATTTATTTTTTTTAGGTTAATGGTGTTTTTCAAACTCAACATGTTGTCTAGCACTAAAATTTGACTAAAATTTGCGAAATAAACCAATGTTTTCATTGGATTTGTTGCATCTATTTGCGATATTTTTCCTCGTTGAATTGCGTTGAAATTTGAAATACTGTCGCCATTTTTATTATATTTTACAATAAAATTTTTATTTCTAACTACATAAATATTGCCCAAATAATCTGTACATATAAA
>JAGNRR010000252.1 GCA_017988595.1 Chitinophagaceae bacterium | reverse complement strand
AAATACAAAATAATTAAATCTTAAAAATTATTATTATTGTTTCTAAAAAAATAACTTTATAGTTAGAAATAATGTTTAAAAAAACTAAATTTATAATTGTATCAGTTTTATTGGAAATTAATGGAAGTACTAGAAAAAATCAGTATACACGAATTTGATGGAAAACGATTTCAAATCAGATTAGTTGAACCAGTAACAGCTTCTGAAAAGAAAGCAATTATAACTCATTATTTGCATAATATTGATAATGCTAGCGCAAAGTATTTCAAAAAAGATGCTTTAAAATATGTAAATGAATTTGTTCAATATCAAGAAGAAGAAAATAATCTTTCAATCGTTGCAGAAGATGCTTTACAGCAATTTCTTTTTGAAATGAATGATGTTCCATTTCCAACACCGAAAAATTATAAATTCAAATTTATAGATTTATTTGCTGGTATTGGTGGTTTTAGGCTTGCATTACAAAATTTAGGTGGCAAATGCGTTTTTACATCTGAATGGGACAAAGAAGCACAAAAAACATATCGTGCAAATTTTGGCAAAGTACCTTTTGGTGATATTACAAAAGAAGAAACAAAGATATTTATACCTAATGATTTTGATATTTTGTGCGCAGGTTTTCCATGCCAAGCATTTTCAATTGCAGGAAAACGAGGTGGTTTTGAGGATACAAGAGGAACTTTATTTTTTGATGTTGCAGAAATTATAAAACGTAAAAAACCAAAAGCAATTTTCCTTGAAAATGTAAAAGGATTAAGAAACCACAATGGTGGAAAAACACTTGAAACAATTCTGAACGTTTTACGAAACGATTTAAATTATTATGTTCCTAATCCACAAATAATAAATGCAAAAGACTTTGGTGTACCTCAACACAGAGAAAGAATATATATAGTTGGTTTCAGAAAAGATCAAGGTGTATTTAATTTTGAATATCCAGAACCATTGAAGAAAAAAATAAAATTTGCAGACATAAAAGAAAAAAATGTTCCTGCTACCAAATACTTTTTATCTACTCAATACGTTCAAACTTTAATAAATCATAAGCAAAGGCATGAAAACAAAGGCAATGGTTTTGGCTATGCAATAATACCAGATGAAGGAATTGCAAATGCAATTGTAGTTGGTGGAATGGGACGAGAAAGGAATTTAGTTTATGATCACAGAATAACCGACTTTACACCAACAACTCATATAAAAGGCACTGTAAATAGAGAAGGTATTCGTAAAATGACGCCAAGAGAATGGGCAAGACTTCAAGGTTTTCCAGACGAATATGTAATTCCTGTTGCTGACGCATCAGCTTACAAACAATTTGGCAACTCTGTTGCTGTCCCTGCAATACAGGCGACAGCAAATAAAATTTTAGAACTAATTGGAATTACAAATGATAACAGGAAATAAAGGCGAGTGGAGTGAAATATATACATTTTTTAAACTCCTTGCAGACAAGAAAGTTTATAGTGGTGACGCTAACCTTAATAAAATTGAGGAATTATTTTATCCAATCATCAGAATTTTAAGAAATGAACACATCGGTACATTTGAATATCAGATTGATAAAAATGTAATTTTAGTTTTTGGTGGTGACAAGGAAATTAAAATTCCTGTTGAAACATTCAAAGAAATTTCAGAACACTTATTTACAAGAATTAGAAATGCAAGTGGAGTTTTTTCATTACCTGAGGTTGAGGAATTTATGTCTTCAATTTATTGCCAAACTCTAAAAGCAAAATCAACTGATAAGACTGACATAAAAGTTATAATCCATGATTTAAGAACTGGGCTTCAACATTTATTAGGTTTTAGCATTAAATCAAAACTTGGAAGTCCATCAACTCTTTTAAATGCTGTTGGTGACACGACTAATTTTATTTATCAGATAAATGGAATTAACAAAGATATAGCAAAGGAAGTAAATCAAATCAAAAAATTTCAAGAAAAATTTGAATTACTAAGACAAAATAAAGCAATCATAAAATTCATTTCACCTGTAAGTAAAATTTTTAAAAGCAATTTGGTTTATGTTGACTATTGTTTACCAGAAATTATTGGAAATATTGTTTTGCTGTATTACAGTAGCCCTAATTCAAAAATTTCTCAAATTGTAAACATAATTAATAACGAAAACAAATTGGGTTTTGATTATTCTTATAACCAAGATTTTTACGAACACAAAGTAAAACGCTTTTTAACAGACATCGCTTTAGGTTTAAAAACAGGAAAACCTTGGAAAGGAAAATATGAAGCTACAGGTGGTTATTTAATTGTTAAAGAAGATGGTGATGTTATTTGTTATCATATTTATGATAAGAACCAATTTGAAGATTATTTATTCAATAACACAAGACTTGAAACACCAAGTACAACAAGACATCAATTTGGAAATATCTATGAAGAAGATGGTGAATTTTACATAAAATTAAATTTACAAGTTAGATTTTTGTAAACCATGTACAACACAATGATATCATATTATATTTACGGCAGTTAAAGTGCAATACTCTAAAAGAGTTCCAAACTTCATTAATTCATCTTCAAAGGTGCGGTCATAAAAAATTCAGGAATTTCTACTTGAAATAATTTACCATCAAAAAGATTGACCATTAAGTAGCTGCCGTACATTTTGCCAATGTCGGTTTTTAAATCGCA
>JAGNRR010000067.1 GCA_017988595.1 Chitinophagaceae bacterium | reverse complement strand
ATCCTTATCATGATAAGAACCAACTAAAAAAGTTGTCATTTCTAATTGCTCCCCTGCATTTCCAAAACCTCCATTGGAAGTTCCGTAAGCAAAAACCCTATCAGGATTGTTTTTCATCTCATCGCAAGGGGCAAAACAATGTGCAAGTTCAGTTCTCTTGCCTTGTGCATCTTCAAAATAATACCACGATTGTGAAAGAACTCTAGGTTCTTTCCGTTTTAGTTTTAGCACACCATTTTGAGATATTTTGTAAATTAGTTTACCGTCTTCTTTTACATCCTCTAATCCGTCTTTTTGGTCGTAAGCTATTAAAACAATGCCTTTAAATCCTTGCGGTAAAATAAATACTTCTTGTTTGATGGTAGTTTTTAAATAAACAAATTCCCATATTATGGCAATAAATATTAATAACAACAACGAGCCTAATACTACTATTATCCACTTTTTCATAGCAATTATATAATTTATCTTTTTGTCTATTTAAAAACTATCAAACCAACCTATTTTATTCCTCTGTTGCTTCATACCAATTGTTTTTTATTTTATTCCATTTTTTATCTTTAGAGTTTAGAAAGAAATTATTATTATTTATTCTAACTAAATTTGGTTTGCCTTCTATTAAATTAGTTTTTACAAAAACATTATCAGTACTGTCCACTTCTAAATAAAAAATATCGTAATTTATAAATTTATATAAATCTTTAAGAATTAAATAATTTGTATCGCAATCGCAAATTTTTTTCTGACAAACAAATTTCTTTTCAATGATGCTATCTGAATTATTTAAATTAATACAAATAAAACCACAACTATTTATATTCCTAAAAACCATTATAATTAAATTATCTTTCCTGTTTTTTGATCTTACACTATATTTAAAATTTTTAAATATTGAAAAGTCTTCATTTCCATATTTTTCGACAAAATTTAAATTGGTATTGTCAGAAAATTTACAAGAATTTAATACTCCCCAACATAAAATTATGATAAGAAACACATTATTCTTCAGTCGCTTCATACCAATTGTTTTTTATTTTATTCCATTTATTATAATTATTTTTTTTAAAAAAATTGATATCATTGGTTTTTATTAAATCGGGGTTACTTTCATCATTATAATTTATATCTATCGTTACATTACTATTAGAATCTACATTTAAGTAGCTTACACCTAAACTAAAAAAATTTATTGCTAATTTTTTTAGTAATACTGTGTCTATATTGCAATAAGATTTAAGCATTTTCAGACTTGTTGATTTTATAGAACTATTATTATCATTGATAACAACACTGAATGGTGCTGAACAGTCTTTAGTATTATTGATTTCAGAGATAAAAATAATAGTACCGCCACTATTATCATTACCTCTGATTAAAAAAGATTTGTTTTTGAATATATTAAAATTATAATTATTAAATTCTGCAGCAAACTCTTTATTTGAATTTCTGCAAGATTGAAACAAAATAAAAAAAGATATTATAAAATAAATTGTTTTCATATTTATTATCTTGTTGGTGGTGATAGTGGACCAGCTTTAACTTTATTTTCTTGCTTTTCGTAACCTTTTTTATTTGCAAATTTCATACCAAGTTGCATTGAAAATTGGTCATCACGACTATCAAGTTGAGGTTTATAACCATTTTTGCCAGACCTATTCAAATTCAAGCTGTTATAATCAGCACCAGTTAGAAGTTCTCCTGGGAAAAAACCCATTGCAGTACCAGATGCACCAAACATAAAATTCCCGAAATTCATTTGATTGTGTGCAACATTATCCACTAAAAAAATCAAAGGAGATGGTGTTTTGGGATCTAAAGGGGTTTTACTTGCATCTGGATATAAATCTGGGATATGTGTATATGAAAAATCCATTTTATGACCACCAACACCTTCAGACATTATATAACTATATCTTTCACTTAATTTTCGATTTGCTGTTTTATTATCGTGTTCGAATCCTCCAGACATAGCAACCATTAATTTAATATCTACATCATTTACAAAAACTAATTTTGTAATAGTTCCTTTTTGAATATCTTTTGCATCATTAGATGGATTTGCAAATTTAAATTTTTGTTGAACTGAACCATCAGTATTTATTACTCTCCCTTTTGTCCCAACAAAAAAATTATGAAACAAATTATCTTTAGTTGTTCCTGTATAGTTACCAGCCTTGTCAAAATTTAAAAATTTTTGTCCATCAGGGTCAATGTTCCTTATAGGGTTATCTCCCATTGCTGCATAAGGAGACCACTCAGGAAACTCTTTTGCTTTTGGATCTACCGATAGCCAACGCAATAATTGGTTTGCTTCAATATTTATTTCTTTTATAATGGTGTCATTAAATCCTAATAAAATTACTTTATTGTTTTCAATATCAAAAGCCATTGCTTTTACTTCTGCGTTAGTATCATTATTTATAATATACAATTTTTCTTGAATGGGTGTATTATAATTCACTGTAGAATTATGTCCAAATACTTCGTAAGGGTTGCTGTTTTGTGCATTTGCACAAAAATTAAAAACTGTTAAAAAAATAATTAAAATATGATGTTTCATAAGCATGGTATTTATTTATTGTTTGTAGTTATAGCTCTTTTTTGTTTTTCTGATTCTACTTCTTTAACCCATTCTTCGTAGTGTTCTGGCGCTTCTTCTCTATAGCCTACTTCGTTTATTTTTGCAATACATTCTTGATAGGATAGGTAATATTTTTTTGCCAATGGCAGGTTCATGTTTTTCTTTTCTTTTTCTGCAATGCCTAAAGTTTGATAACAATTTGCTTTTGTTTGAATTAGTGGAATACATTTTGGAAAATAAAGTAGTGCTATGTTTACCATTTTCAAAACTACACTATCGTATCCAAATTGAAATTGATAAGCATTAGCTAAATCAAACATACAAAGTGCTATGCTTTCTTTGGCAGATAATGGTTTCATATACACTTCGTTTTTGATAGCTTCTACACTAATTGCCATTTCTTTAATTATCCATTGGTCTCTTGGAAATCCACCATTGGTTAGTTCTACATTTATCCATTGACCTTTTTCGTCAATGTGTTTGATATACAAATGGTTTGGTGCTAGTGCTAAACTTGCTTTTGCTCCTATTTCTTCACATAAAATTTTGTAATAAGCAGGCAAAGAATGGCAGTTGCCACTTTTGGTTTTCATTAATTTTATTACAAACATTTTTGTCCAGTCTTTATCACCCATAAAGTCTGTAAAGTCGTATGTATAGGGTTTGAAATTGTTTATTGGTAAACTGTCTTGCATGAAAGTAAACACCGCCCAATTTCCAGCAGTTTTAAATTTTTCAAAACCTTTTTGTTTGATTAATGTTTTTAATTGTTGCCCTGTGGTTGAAATTTCGTTGCAAAAAACGGTGTAATCAAGTTTGCCATTGTGAAAAGCATTTTCTGTTAAAAATACTGCTCGTTTAAAATTTATATTTTTTTTTCCATTTAACATTTGAGTTAATTCATCTAAAGCTAAAGTGTACTAATTAGTACTATCTATTGTTTTAGCATAGGTATTTATACTAATTAAAACAGGAAACAATAAAGTAAAAAAAACTTTCATTTAGATGAATTCAAATATATTAAACCATTCAATACCTAAATGTAATAAAATTTAATTGTAGAATAAAAGCAAATTGTGTATTTATTTTTTTGATAGTCAAATAAAAAACTACGTTTTACATAAAGATAATTGTTTTTATACAAGAATTAAATTATTTCAAAATAGAGATTAAAACAATAACCCCACCCCTCATTTCTCTTCACCGAGATGCCATTAATATATTTTAAACCACCTCTCCGACTGCCTTAATGACAGCTCGGAGGAAATGAATAGCATCTCCGAAGGAATGAATGGCAGGTCGGAGTGAATGAATGGCGGGATGGCATGAATGAATGGCAGTTCCGAGCAAATGAATGACTACTTCCGATTAATGAATAGCATCTCGGCAATTAGAAATGACATCTCCGAATAAAGAAACAGCATCTCGGCACAAAAATTTAAGTTTTTTGCAAAAAAAGATAAATGACTTGCTTTTGAAAATATAAAATAGGAAAATAGAATTAAAATCGTCCCAAAAAAATTTAACATTTTTTAATAATTAATTTCTTTTTCCGATTTAAAAAAATATTTATTTTTAGATTTCACTTTAAAATTAAATTTTATGAACAAAGAACAAATTGATATTTTAGATATGGGACTAGCAGTCCAAAATCATTTCGACGACAACAACACCGCATGGTCTACAAACGTTCCACTTAGCACCGCCAAAGCCACACTCGATGCCAAGATTAGTGCTATTGCCCAACAACACGCCATTCAATTGGTAAACCCCACAGGTATTACAGGCAACAAAGAAATTATCCGTGAAATACTAGAACAGCAAGCATATACCATAAGCTCAGGCACCAGTGGATATGCCAGTGTAATCAACAATCAAGATTTGTATAATCGCACTCATTACACTAAAACTGATTTATTACATTTTAGAGAAGCAGAGCTACTGGGCGTTTGCACCAATCTGCGTAGCGATGCCAATGCCGAAATTGCCAACTTGGCACCCTATGGCATACTGCCAGCAACGCTTACAGCATTTGCTACTGCAATAAATAATTTTGGTACGATAATGAAAAACCCAGTTGAAGCCACTGCCAAACGCAAAGCCGCTACCGAAAAAATAGCCGTGCTTATTCCAGATTTATCAAATTTTTTAAACACCACAATGGATAATTTGGTGGTGGCACTAGCCAGTACGCAAGCGCAATTTGTAGATGTCTATCACAATGTGCGCCTTATAAACTCTAGTCCCACAAATAGTTGGAGCTTAACAACCACAGTATTAGACAGCGTTACCGAACAGCCCATAGCAGGAGCCGAAATAAAACTCCTCGAAGCTGGCATAGAGCGCACCACAGGCGCAAGTGGTTTCAACACCTACATCAATCTTGCCGCAGGCGACCATACTATCGAAGTTACACATCCAAATTATCAACCCCAAAGCCTTACCACTACAGTTGTGGACGGACAAACTACGGAGTTGGCTATTATGATGGTGCCGTAAAAGTGAAATATTTTTAATTAAAAGAAAGCGCCACGAGAGTGGCGTTTTTCTTTTGTGTGGAATTAAATGAAAAAATATTAATTTTTTGTATTATTGTGTAAATTCAGACTAATTTATAAAAATAACTAAAGAATCAAAAATGGAAACATCTTTAAAATTAATTAAACAAAAACTAAAGAATATAATTGAACGTTTAGAATGGAATGAAAGAAACATGAATGACGGGATGAACTTTTCTTTATCAGGTCTTAGTAATATTAGAAGTGCAATTTACGATTTTAAAAAATTGAATTTATTTACTAGTCTTATAGATTCGCTTGAAAGTTCAGCAATTTATACGACAGCTTATGACACTATGAATATTAAAATTCAAGAAGCTAGGGAAATAGTTGCAACCCTAAATTTACTTAAAACTACAAGTACAAACTTTTTAGAGGTACTAAAATCAACAATTCCAGAAGAAGATGTCAATTCAATAAATATTAAATTACCACATGTTGATGATTTTGACGAGTTATCGAAAGTATCAAAAGAAATTCACTTAGGGCTAACACAGGTAATACTAAATAAAGAAATCAATGGAGAAACTAAAATTGTAAGTGTTGAAAATGGATCTATATGGTTTAATGTATTTGTAGGTGCTTCAGCAGTCACTTTAATAGCAAGTTTAACTTGGGCATCAACTGTAATATACAAAAAAATACAAGAAGGGAAATTGTTAAGTGAACAAGTTCGAGGGTTAAAAGTAAAAAATGATAGTTTAGAAGATATATTAAAAGCTCAAAAGAAGGAGACTGATATAATGATTCAAGCAGAAGCAGAATTTATAGCAAGTGAATTCTTTAAAAAAAAGGAACCTGAAAATATTGAACGAATTAAAAAATCGATTTCAACTTTTGCTGAACTTATTGCTAAAGGTGCAGAAATTCATCCTTCTTTAGTTGCGCCTGAAAATGTATCAAATTTATTTCCAGACCCAACAAAGTTAATAGGTTTAGAGTCGAAAATAAAAAAACTTGCTAACCCTGCTGAAAATTAATAAATTCATTTCTTCACTCATCCCTCCATATCTCCATTTATCCTTATTGCCATCAAAAAAGAAATTTCTTTGCGTTATATTTGTTTACTTAAATTTCAAACAAATCATGAAACAACTTTTTATTCCCATTCTTTTAGTGTCCACCGTGATGTTTTCGTGCAATGAAAGCAGCACCAAAAAATACACGTCATTGCCCGAAGGCACCAGCTTTATTGATAAATCAAATATTGATTCTACCATAAACCCTGCCGACGATTTTTATACTTATGCCAATGGCAAATGGCTAAAAACAAATGAAATTCCTGCTTCGGAAACCCGATGGGGAAGTTTTAACTTGTTAGAAGATTTTAATAAAAATGCGCTGCATGAATTGTGCGAAGAAGCTGCCAAAAATCCAGGTTCAAAAAATTCGCCATCGCAAATGGTGGGCGATTTGTATGCATCAGGAATGGATACGGTGGGTATCGAAAAAATGGGTATCAAAGCCATCGAAAAACAATTGACAGCAATCGATGCCTTGAAAACGCCGCAAGATATTTGGAGTTATGTAGCAAAAGCTACTAAAACTGGTATGAATCCATTGTTTTCTTATTATGTAGGTCCTGATGATAAAAATGTAACTAAGAATATTGGCAATCTTTGGCAAGGAGGTTTGGGCTTGCCAGACAAAGACGATTATTTTAAAACAGGTGCAAGAGAAACAGAAAACAGAACAAAATATGTAGCTCATATTGCAAAAATGTTGACCTTGAGTGGCGTAGAAAAATCAAAAGCCGATGCCGATGCAAAAATGGTAATGAGCATGGAAACCAATATGGCAAAAGCGAGTATGGATAGAGTAACCATGCGTGACCCTTATAAATTATACAATAAATTTTCGATTGCCGATTTTTCTAAAAAAACTCCAGGCATGGATTGGACGGCTTATGTAAAAAATATTGGTGTTAAAAACGAAGATTCAATTATCGTAGCACAACCCGATTTTTATGTGGCACTTTCAAAAATGATGACTGGAAATAAAATTGAAGATTGGAAAACCTATTTTAAATGGCACTTGATTTCTGGAATGGCGCCCTATTTATCATCAAATTTTGATAATGAAAATTTTGCTTTTTATAGCGCCACCTTGCGTGGACAAAAAGAACAAGAGCCACGCTGGAAAAGAGTTTTGGAAGTGGTAGATGGTGGGGTTGGCGAGCAATTGGGTCAAATGTACACAGAAAAATATTTTACTGCCGAGGCTAAAAAAAGAATGTTGGAATTGGTAAACAATTTAGAAACTGCTTTTGAAGAACGCATTGCAAAACTAGATTGGATGAGCGCCGAAACAAAAGTAAAAGCCAATGAAAAACTGCATGCTTTTATCAAAAAAATTGGCTATCCAGATAAATGGAGAGACTATACAGGACTTGAAATTAGCAAAGAAAATTATGCTGCAAATATTATGGCGAGCAATGTGTTTGATTTTAATTATATGATTAATAAACTAGGCAAGCCTGTAGATAAAACCGAATGGGGAATGACACCGCCAACCGTAAATGCCTATTACAATCCTGCGTTTAACGAAATTGTATTTCCAGCAGGCATATTGCAATATCCATTCTTTTCGATGGAAGCTGATGATGCCGCAATTTATGGCGCCATCGGAGGTGTAATTGGACATGAAATGACACACGGTTTTGATGATCAAGGTTGCCAATATGCAGCCGATGGAAATCTTAAAAACTGGTGGAGCACAGAAGACAAAACTCGTTTTGATGCTAAAACAAATCAAATCAAGAATCAATATGATGGCTATACTATTTTGAATAATCAAAAAGTAAATGGCTCGTTGACACTTGGCGAAAATATTGCCGATTTGGGTGGTGTTACAATTGCTTACGAAGCCTTGATGAAAACAACACAATTTAAAGAAAATAAATTGATAGATGGTTTTACGCCAGCACAACGTTTTTTCTTGAGCTGGGCACAGGTTTGGAAAAATAATATTCGTGATGAAGAAGCAAGCCAGCGATTAACAACCGATAATCATTCGCCAGGAATATTTAGATGCAATGGACCATTGTCAAACTTTACACCATTTTATACAGCCTTTGGTGTAAAAGAAGGAAACAAAATGTATAAACCCGAAGCCGAAAGAGCAGTGGTTTGGTAGAAGATTGAAATTAAAATTTTTAAAAAACAAGTGAGTGGAAAGTAGTAACTTTCCACTTTCTTTTTTTTGTGAGTATTAAAAAAAACACCCTTTATTTATTTTCATCGCAATTGATAAGTGCGTTGTGTACATTTATTTCTTGGGTGCTTATTGCAAGAATGTTGGGCGCTTCGGGTCAGGGCGAATGGAGTTTGTATGTCAATTTATTTACGTTGGGCATTATGCTGTTGAGTTTTGGCATTCCACAAGCAGTGGTTCATTTTTTAGCCAATGGCAAAATGGAAAAAAATAAACTTTGGAAAAGTGCATTAGCTTTAAGTGCTCTTTTGAGTGTATTGTTTTTTTTGATTTTAATAATCATGCAAGGCTTAAATGTTGGACGCATCTTTATTCCAAGCTTGTTGAATTCGAGTTTGTATTATTTATTGGCAACCGTGCAACTCTTTTTTTTAGTATTCAATCAATTGTTGCTTGGCATTTTTCATGCCGAAGAAGATTTTAAAAGTGCATCCAGAATAAATTTAGTACAAGCCTTGTTTTTATTAGCTAGCTATGCATTGGTATATTTTTTTAATATAGAAATTAATCAACATTTTTTTTATTCTATTTTAATTATCAATCTATTGGCAATGGGAGTACAGTTTTTATATATTCAAAAATTATTGATAAAAAATCATGCTGTTTATTTAGAAAATAAACAAACTGATTTGACAATTTTTAAACCCATCATCGTTTTTTCATTAATCATTTATTTTAGCAATTTGATTTCTTTTTTGACTTATAAAATGGATGTTTGGTTCATTAATTATTTTGAAAAAGAAACCTCGGGAATTGGTGTGTATTCAGTAGCCGTTGCGCTCAGCCAAATGATATGGATGCTTCCTCAAGCGTTACATTTTATCATTTACAGCTCAATTTCAAAAGAAGAAAATACTAAATTTTCGACAACTAAAATATTGGTTTTGAGTATTTATGTATTTATAATTTCAATTGGATTTGCAATTTTAGGGTATATTGTTTCATTGTTTTTGGTGCCAACCTTATTTGGCGATGGCTTTAAAAATGTGTTACATATCATGCCTTTGTTATTGCCAGGTATTGTTTTTTATGCAGTAAGTTTAATTATTAGTGCTTTTAATGCGGGGATGAAAAAAGTTAAAACAAATTTGTATGCCACAATTTTTGGATTTGTTATTTGTATCATTTGCGATTATATTTTGATAAAAGAATATGGTATAAAAGGTGCAGCATGGGCAAGTAGCATTTCTTATTTTGCAATTACAGGATTTTTATTAGTTGAATTTTTATTGAATAATAAAATAGCCTTTGGCGAACTAAAATTGTTTTCCTGGAAGGAGAATTTAAAAATTAAATAAAGATTACAAAAGTTTTATAAAAAGTATAAATTTGCAATTATGTCAAAAAATATCTTAATTACAGGTGGTGCAGGGTTTATTGGATCCCACGTAGTGCGAAGA
>JAGNRR010000251.1 GCA_017988595.1 Chitinophagaceae bacterium | reverse complement strand
AAATGAAAAAAATATTAATAGCTAATAGAGGCGAAATAGCATTACGTGTTATTAGAACGGCAAAATTAATGGGCATTAAAACTGTGGCTGTTTATAGCGAAGCAGATGCAAATATGCCTTTTGTAAAACAAGCCGATGAAGCTTATTGTATTGGACCTGCGGCAAGTAACAAATCTTATTTATTAGGCAATAAAATAATTGAAGTTGCGCTAAAAAGTGGCGCTGAAGGCATTCATCCTGGTTATGGATTTTTGAGCGAAAATGCAGAATTTAGTGATGCTGTGGCAAAAGCAGGATTGATTTTTATTGGTCCAAGTGGCGATGCCATTCGCACTATGGGAAGTAAAATAGCCGCAAAACAATCGGCTGCAAAATATAATGTTCCGATGGTTCCTGGCACAGATAAACCTATAAAAGATATTGCCGAAGCAAAAGAAATAGCATCAGCCACAGGATTTCCTTTGTTGATAAAAGCAAGTGCTGGCGGCGGCGGAAAAGGTATGCGCTTGGTAGAAAAAATGGAAGAACTTGAAGAGCAATTATCTATGGCTAAAAATGAAGCTTTAAATTCATTTGGAGACGATAGTGTTTTTATTGAAAAATATGTGGCTTCGCCAAAACATATCGAAATTCAATTATTGGGCGATAAACACGGAAACTATGTTTGTCTTTTTGAACGAGAATGTAGCATTCAACGCCGACATCAAAAATTAATAGAAGAAGCACCTAGTTCTTGTTTAACGCCAGAAATCAGAAAAGCAATGGGTGAAAGTGCTGTAAATGTTGCACGATCTTGCAATTATGATGGCGCTGGCACAGTAGAATTTTTAGTAGATGAAAAATTAAATTTTTATTTTTTAGAAATGAACACACGTTTGCAAGTGGAGCATTGTGTTTCTGAAATGATTACAGGAATAGATTTAGTAAGAGAACAAATCAATGTGGCAAGAGGCGAAAAACTTTCTTTTTCACAAGAAGATTTAAAAATTACAGGACATGCAATTGAATTGCGAATATGTGCCGAAGATCCTTTGAATAATTTTATGCCCGACACTGGAATATTGGAAATTTATGAACGTCCAACTGGAAAAGGTATTCGAATAGATGATGGTTATGAACAAGGTATGGAAATTCCGATTTATTATGATCCAATGATTGGAAAATTGATTGCTTATGGTAAAAATAGAACTGAAGCCATTGAAAAATTAGATATCGCGATTGATCAATTTAAAATTAGCGGTATTGCCACCACCTTATCTTTTGGCAAATGGGCGATTCGAGAAAAAGCATTTGTGGCTGGTGATTTTGATACTCATTTTATTCAAAAATATTATCAACCAGAATTCCTTCAAACATTAAAAGATGAAGAAGAAAAGGAAGCGGCTGTGGCTGCATTGTTGTTTTTTGAAGAATATAAAAATACCACCACTTTAATTAAAAACCCAAAAAGTAATTGGAGAAATAGAAATTAAAATAGATATTTTCCTGCTTTACTTTTTATAACCATACACTTTATTTATAGCTTCTGTTTTATTATGCACATGTAGTTTTTCATAAATATGATAAATGTGTTGGCGAACCGTTCCAAAACTTATTCCTGTTTTATCTGCTATTTCTTTATACAATAATCCTTTTGACAAAAGTTCTAAAATTTCAACTTCTCTTTTCGTAAGCACATCGGCTTCTTTAGTTGTTGTATTTTTCTCCTGAAAAATTTTTACTAATTTTCTTGCAATTGATGAACTCATAGGTGAGCCTCCAGCATGCAATTCTTTAATAGCTTCTACAATTTTTTCAGGTTCAGTTCTTTTTAAAATATAGCCACTTGCACCAGCATTTAAAGCCTCAAAAACTTTTTCATCATTTTCATAAATAGTAAAAATCATGAATTGTGTTTTTGGACATTGCTCTTTTAATCTTTTTATACATTCAATTCCATTTATACCTGGAAGATTAATATCCATGATGACAACATCTGGTTTATGATTAGGTATATCATATGTAGCAATTTCACCATTGTCGTATAATTTAATAATTTTTAAAGTTGTTTCTTTTTCTACAACTTTTGCTAAACCATTTCTAATTTCAGGTAAATCTTCAACTATACTTACACTTATCATATTGTAAAATTAAAATATAAATAATAATATTTTTATATAACAAATGTTATACATCTAAAGGAATTATAAATTTAATTTCAGTTCCATTTTTACTAGAATTTACATTAACAGTTCCTCCAATATTATTCATTCTTTTGAAATAATTATTTAATCCATTTCCTTTTAAAGAATTTTTATTAACATCAAAACCAATACCATTGTCAACTATTTCAATACTTAAATTTTTATTTTGAATTACTAAAAACATTGAAACCTCACTTGCTTTTGAATGTTTTATAGCATTATGGATTGCTTCTTTACAAACTAAATAAACATTTCTTTTAACTTCGTTTTTAAGTTCAATAGCAGGAATATTTTCAGGTATATTAAATGAAAATTTTATCGGTAAAATTTCTATAAATTCCGAGAAACTACTTTTCATATAAACTAATAAATCTTCTAAATAAATATTACTTGTGTTTAAAGACCAAATAATATCATTCATTTTATCAATTAAATTATCGCTTTTAGTTTTTGTTTTTTCTAAAATTAATTTTAAAGCATTATCATTCGT
>JAGNRR010000066.1 GCA_017988595.1 Chitinophagaceae bacterium | reverse complement strand
ATTTAATATGGAGTAATTTTTATTATCTATATTGTAATACTATAACATTTCTAAAAGCGTTTCCAGCGTATTTCTATTTCTAGTAGTTGCTTTTACATTCAATTTTTTTTCAAAAAAGGTATTGGTGAGTTTGGTTTTTCCATAGCCATTTTTGCAAAAAACATAAACAACATTTTCTTTTACTTCAAAATAATCGGCTGTTTTTGGGGCTTTATTTTGGCAATCAATTATGGCTTCTTTACTTGCTTTTTTTTCTAATATTGTAAAATAAATTTCTTCCCCATTTTTTTCTTTAGGGGCTTCGCTAAGTATTTTTTCGAGTTGAATTTTTTCCAATATCAATACAGGGACATCTATATCAAATGTTATTTTAAGGGCTGTTTCTATTTTTTGTGCAAGCACATTGCATGTTTCGGTTGGGTTTTCAAAAACCACATTGCCACTTTGGATATATGTTTTTATATTTTCAAAATTCAATTTTTCAAAAAGAAGTTGAAGGTCTTTCATCAAGATTTTATTTTTGCCACTTACATTTATTCCTCTAAGCAGTGCTATATATTTTTTCATAATTCCATTTACGAAAATAAATAATCGATATCTTCTCGGCTTAGTTTTTTCACAAAAGCAGTGTCGTCGCTAATGATATCTTTTACCAAAGAATTTTTCTTTTCTTTCAATGTCATTATTTTTTCTTCCACGGAGTCTTTACAAATAAATCGGTAAGCAAAAATATTTTTTGTTTGTCCTATTCGATGTGTTCTATCAATAGCTTGTTGTTCCACCGCTGGATTCCACCATGGATCCATAATATATACATAGTCGGCGGCAGTTAAATTTAGCCCCATTCCACCAGCTTTTAAGGATATTAAAAACACTCTACAATTGTCATCATTTTGAAAATGCTGAATGGCTTTTTCTCGTTGTACACTGCTGTAGCTTCCATCAAAATATTCAAAGTCAATTTCTTTTTCTTTCAGTTTTTCTCTAATCAAACCAAGCATTCCGAGGAATTGCGAAAAAATCAATACTTTATGATTTCCGGTATTTTCTTCAAGTTCACGAACCAATTCTTCAAGCTTAATAGAATGGTTTTCCATTTTTTCGGGCAAGTTTACAATCGCAGGGCTATCGCAAATTTGTCTTAAGCGCATCAATCCTTGAAGGATAGAGAATTGCGATTTGCCTATACCCAAACTGTCTATTTCACCAAGAATTTTACTTCGATACATAAGTCGATGTTCATCGTAAATTTTGCGTTGTTTTGTTTCCATTTCGCAGAATAACGTAATCTCTGTTTTTTCTGGTAAATCTTTAGCCACTTGTTCTTTTGTTCTTCGAAGTAGAAATGGATAAATTAATTTTCGCAAATGATCTTTGGCACTTTGTTCTTGAAATTTATCAATAGGAACTGCAAAATTTTCTTTAAAAAATTCTTTATTACCAAGCATGCCTGGATTTAAGAAGTGCATTTGCGAATAAATATCAAAAGTATTATTTTGCATCGGTGTTCCGCTCAAAGCTACTCTGTTCTTAGCTTCTATTAAGTAAGTAGCTTTGGAAACTTTTGCATTTGGATTTTTAATCGCTTGGCTTTCATCCAACACGGCATAGTCCCATTTTATTTTCAATAGCATCTCAATATCGCTGCGCAAAGTGCCGTAGGTGCTAATAATAATATCATATTTTTTTAGTTCATCAATTTTGCTAGTTCTGTTTGCCGTGTGATGAATTAAATATGTAAGGTTTGGTGTGAATTTTTTTATTTCATTTTCCCAGTTAAAAAGCAAAGTTGTAGGACATACAATTAGTGCATGCAGTTTACCATGTTTTTCTTTATAACCTTGCAAGCCTGTAAGTGCTTGAATGGTTTTTCCCAAACCCATATCGTCTGCCAGAAGTCCGCCCCAACCTACGTTTTCAAGATATGAAAGCCAATGAAAACCAGATTTTTGATAAGGTCGTAAATCGGCTTTTAAATCAACAGGCAATGGTTTGCCATCAAAATCTTGAAGGTTTATTTCTAAGAGTTGTTTTTTCTTTTCTTGAAGTTCTTCTAAAATTTCCGTATCGCTGATTTCATCGTGGAGGTCATCAATGACATTAAAGTTGATTTTATTCAACCTTAATTTTTTGCCTTCAACTTGTGCCATTTTAAATAGCAAAGAATATTTTTTTAGCCATTCTTCGGGTAAAAGTCCTAAGGTGCCATCGGCAAGCTCTACATAATTTTGATTACTTTGAATAGATTTTTGAATATCTTTCAATGAAGCAATTTCGCCGCCAAAATCTAATTCTATTTCAGTGTCAAACCAGTCAATATTAGATGCAACTTGAATTTTTGTGGCAGGTTTTAGTTTTTTGAACTTGAATTTTTTTAAATTTTCATAACCCAAAAGAGTTATGTTCCATTCTTTCATTTTTTCAAAAAACAAATACAGCCAATTGTCTTTTAAGGCAAATTTTGAATTAATCAAAAATTGATTGCCTTGTGATGAAGGTTTTATATTTTCATGAAGCGTTTTTAATTTTTCTAAAAACTCATGTTCAATTTCTTTATTTCTTTTTATTTGAACAATTTTTCCGTCATATTGCGAGCTAATATTTATTTCATTATTCCATTCTACTTTATTGTTTTTATAAATAAAATAGGGTTTTAAAACAAAATAACTGCCTTGTTCCATAAGCATTACAGCAATTTCGGGCAAACAATTTTCGTTTAGTTCATAAAGTTTTTTGTCAAATTCAATATTTATAAATTTGCTGTGCGGCAAAAGCACATTTTCTAAATACAATTCCCAATCCTTGTTATCGCTTGGTTTTTTAGAAATAATTTCTTCCAATCCCCAAACCGATTTTTTATCATTCAAGGTCATCATGGTGTCATTGTAAATAAATAGCAATGGACTTGAAATTATATTTTTCGAATAACTATATTTTTTATCATCGGCTTCTAAAGAAATATCTATTTTTATTTCTTTGGCTGTTTTCGAAATTTTAATTTTAGGTGTTAAAGCTTGTTGTCCGCAAGATATTTTTTGTAAGTGTGTGGTTTTAAAACTTTTTCCATTTGGCAAAAGAAAAAGTGGATTTTTGTAAGAAAGTGATGCTAATATTTTTTGAATTTTTGGTTGCATGTAATCAAAAAATATTTGTTTGTTGTCGTCTGTCCAATCTTGTTGGCTTGTGGTAATATTTTCCCACATGTCGCCAAACGGTGAATTTTTTGCAAGATATTTATTTACTTCTTGTTTTTGCATTTTACGTACATCGTTAATGATGTGTCTGTCTTCCTCTGGATAATTATCTGCTACAACATATTTTGTGGTATCAACTTTTGAAACTGTGCCTACAAATTGAATATTTTCTTCATCTATTTCGCCTTCTATTAATTCAAAATTGAAATATGGAAAATCGGGTTCATTTAGATTTAAAACAACACCAAGTCTTTTTGTAAAATCAGTAGCAGTAACTATTTTTTTCTCCATCATAGTCGGCACTTCTATTTTTGTAGTTGTTCTTACATCTACTTTTTTTATTGAAGTGTCAAGAACTCTAAGAAAAGGTTTGCCATCAGTATAAAAAAATTCAAATTTACCTGTCAAATCATCTTGAAGGGAATAGCCATAAAGGGAAAGCAATTTATTTTTTTGCATGTCCCAATTTCGTATGGTATCAAAATAAGTTTCGCCAAAATTGTTAAGTAATTGAACAAAAAGAGCCGTTTTGTGTTTACAAAGTGCATAGGTGCTTTCGTTGCAAGTGCAGGACGTGTCAAAAGATTTGTCCATATTGCGTTTCAAAATGATTTTATGCAAAGTGCCATCTTCGTTGATTTCGCCTTCCACAATTTCGTTTTGTCCAGAAAGCATGGTTACTTGATTTGCTTTTGCAATGATATTGGCTTCTTCAAAAAGTCTGGGCGATGTAAAAAGTCTTAAAGATCGTAAATCAATATTGTGCATACGCACCATTGTATGTTTTTGATTAAAAGACGTTTCGGTATTATCGAACGCTTTTTGTTGCACCATATCATTGAGATGAAAAAGAGCAGCAGCTTCATGTCGACACACTTCGCCCATATTATATGGACAAGCACAGCGCACATTTATGGTTTTTTCATCATCCCAACGAGCAATATGAACATTGTAATAATTTCTGTAAATATCATTTCGAACTCGAAACGTTAATTGATTTGATATTTCATCACGATGCATTAATTGTACACCACTCGTAAGAAATATTTTTTTTCCACGACGAATTACATCATCGGAACTGTTATTATAAATGTGTTTTAATAAGATAGATAATGCCATATAATATGCTATCCTTCAAAAAAAATGAAGTCTGCAATAATACGAAAAATCGGGCGGTTAAAAAATTCTTTTTGATACTAATTTAAAAAAAGAAGAACTGTAAATTTCTGTTTACAGTTCTTCTTTGAATTGAAATGATTTTTAAATAAATTAGGGCAATTTATTTTTTAATAAATTGACGCGTTATATTTTCTGTTTTTGTTTTTAGGCGAATGGCATAATTTCCAGCAACTAAATATGAAGTGTTTAATGAAATTGTGTTTGAGCCGGCATCTAATAATTGTTGTTGATTATAGACAATTTGCCCTAATGGATTTAGGATTTCAATAGTTATTTTTTCTTTAGAAACTAAGCTAATATCAAGATTAAGTATATCTGAAGCTGGATTTGGATACATTGCTTGCAATGCTGTTGTACCTTCTCCAAATTGGATTAAAATATTTTTTGAATAAGTAAATTGACCATCAATATCCAATACTTTTAATCGATAATAATTTTTGCCATAATATGGATTGTAGTCAATTTTGTTATATCGGAATTCTTCAGAAGGATTTGTGGCTTTAGCTTTTACTTCACCTATGTTTTCAAAATTAATACCATCTCTACTTTTTTCAATTTCATATTTTTCTACGTAGATTTCATTTACAATATCCCAAATCAGATTTACTTGTTTTGCCTCTTCAATTTTACCATAGAAATTTTTAATAAATGAAGGCAAAGGATTATTAATGCAGCTAGAAATGTATGTTACATAATTAAAACATTGATTATTAGCTGTATTTCTCATGTATAAAGTATAATTTGTAGGAGAGCCAAAACCGGCAAAACCTGGATCCGCGGCTGTAAAAGTTGGTCCTGTTAACCAGTTTATTCCATTTGCTGAATATTCTATACCTGTACAATTCACAGGAATACATGTAGGTGAAGGTTGAACAAAAGTAATAGAATTGCCACTACAAGTTATAGTAGGAATATCAGGAATGGGATCAGTACCAATTGTTACAGGAACACGAGCTCCTTCGCAATTTGCTGGCGAACCAGAACTTGCTGCAACATACATTGTAACAGGAGTTGTAGTATTTAACAATGTTGACACTGGCGAACCGCCTGTTGGTACATCATACCATACAAAATTATTTGTTGGTGGCGATGTTACTATTTGAGCATGTAAGTTTGATAAATCATAATTAATTCCATAGCAAACAGTTGGAGTTAAAGGCACACTAGTTATTACTGGTTTTATAAAATAAAATACTTCTGCACTACCTTGAAAATCAGGCTCACAATTTGTGTTTCCTAATGCAGGAACAATACTCGAAATTTGCCAAATACCATCTACAAAAACATTTGTTGTAAAAGGACCAGCACCTGTTTGATTGTTTAAAACAACAGTATTTAAACCATTTACAAGAGTAATATCATAATTTCCAATTAACGGCGAAGATGCTGAAATGGATAAAGGAATTGGATCGGGGAAACAATAATTACCTGAGCCTGTCAACGTTAACATTGGACAAGAAGGAATTGAATATTCAGCAGTATCAGTAACAGCAGAAGGCAAACAAACACCGGTTGGTGAAGGTAAAAATATTGATTTTAAGACAATAGTTATTGCACCAGATTGATTACAAGTATCAGGGAAATTTGAAGTAATTGATGCCGTTGATGGCGGCGGTGGGCAAGAAGTTCCAATTGGAGTTGTACCTCCATTCCACATTGTAAATGCACCATTTACTGCTTTTGGAGTGCCATTAAATCCTGCTCCAAATTGAGAATTATTAATACTAATTGTCCAAGTTCCTGTTGCACTTCGAGCTCTACCTCCATTTGTTCCAGTGAATGATCCTCCAGTATTTTCTAATTGTGAATCCAATGCTCCTATTACAGGAATTACAGGTGTTTTTGCGGTTAAATAATTTCCACATCCACCAGGCAAAGAAGCAGGAACTGTAGCATCGCCAGCAAAACTACTCCATGATACACCATCAATAAAATTGTTTGAACAGTCAAATAAACCAAATCCTTCGGCACCATTTGTGAAATTCATAAAGTCTTCTCCGGTGCCACCATTATTTGTTCCTCCCGTACAATTACATGTTTCTATGTTTAAATCTGGTGTTTGACCAGTAGCGCAAAATGTTCCGCCGCCTCCAATTAAATAATATTGATCAACACCTAGAACAGTTCCAAATGGAATTGTAGCAGTCCAATCTCCATCACTAATCATCCACCCACTAATATCTGTTGCCCCAGGACCTGGGTTATATAGTTCCACGTATTCACCACTATTTGCATTGCTACCATCTGATGCACATGGAGCAGTATTATAAGGTCTTGCAACAAATTCACTGATATAGACTCTTCCACCAGCTACATTTGGTGCAGGTACAGCACCAAGTGTAGTGTTCACTATTCCTAAACTTGTACCTTGAGAGTATGGGTCAAAAGTATTGTTATAATCATATTTTAATTCTACTTGTCCGCCACAAACTTTTAAAACATTTACGTTAAATGTAAGTGGCGCATTTTTACAAACAGATGTTCCGCCTAAAGGTGAAAATATTGGAGCACCAGGAGCTATTGTATCATATAATGGACAAGGAGGATTTCCCATACAAGATGAAGGCACCGCTACTGTTAAAATATTGGAGTTTGGACAAACTGAATTTACTGTAGTTATTACCACTTGATAATTAGGCAAATTTGGGTCTGCATCATCATCAATTATATTGCTAAAGGAATTTCCTTGTTGTGGTCCTAGAATAGTATTAAATGGACCTGCTGCTATAGTTTGTTTTTGCAATGTAAATCTAATGTTTGATCCTGAAACACCTGCAATTGTTATTGAACCTGGAGCTGAAGGTGCACAATTCACAGTTGGAATGCCTGTTAAATCATCTTCTCTATTAATTGTAATTTTTCGAGATATAAAACATTCTTTGGCTGTAGAATTTATATTACTTGGTGTATTATATGCTGTAGAACCTGGACATGAACTGCAATTTGTTACTAAATCTGTAGCCACAAACTCGTAAGTTGTAGTTCCACTTGGTGGATTAATTGTGTGACTTAAAATTGTGTGACCAGTTATAGAATTAAATGTTGCTGTATTAAATGCCAACCCATTTGCAGCGCCAATTTTTACATAAGAACCAAAGTTATTATTGCTTTGCAAAGGTGTTAAAGCAATATTTATATAATTATTTATTTGATATTGAAAATTTAAACTTTGAGCACCGCAAATTGTAAATGTTGAAGTTGCTGAATTTAAAGGATTACCGTTAAAAGTTGTTGTGTAGGATAAAGAATTATTAGCCAAACCCGGTGTTGGCAAATCCGTTGCAGCAGTATTGCTTGCTAATGGAGCGCATGGGACTAAACAACCAGTACATGCTAAATTTCCAGAATTATCCCAAGTTACAATTGCGCCATTATTCCCATCAGGGATTCTTGACATTGAAGAGTTACAACCTTCTTGTGCGTTACAAATTTCTCGACCTGTGTAAATTGGGTCTCCGACAGCAGGAATCGTATCTACTGAAGCAGGACAAAAAGCTGTATTTGGAAAAGGTACTGGTATTGCTGCAACACCATAATTATTTCCGCCAGCAAATAGAATGGCATCTTGAACAATGCCTTGATCATTAAATAAAACAATTCTATCAGTTAAATTTAATGCCGCTGAACCTGTAAGACAATTGCATCCACCTGAAGCACTATTATCCAGATTTAAAAAAACGGTATTAGCATAAGCACCACTTCCAAACCCAAAACCATCAGCATTTAAAGTAAATACAGTATTTAAATCCTTAAAATCGCATGTAGCACACATCATGGTAGATGCTTTTGCAAGGATTAAATAAGCACCTGGAGGTAAAATTAATGCTGCTGGAATGGAGATATTTGTATTACCCCCATTACTTATTTTCCAACAACTCAGGTCTATTGGATTGGTGTCAATGTTTTTAAATTCGATCCATTCGCCACCAGAGCCATTAAAATTTCCTGAATTTGCAGAAACTTCATTGAAAATAATTTGAGAGTTGCTTTTAAAAAAGAAAAAGCATAAAAGTGATGAAAGAAAAATTAGTTTTTTCATAAGGAGTGTTTTTTCATAACAAAAATACTTTTTTGTTGCGAAAAAAATTAAAAATCATACATGAATAAATTTTTATCTTTTTTAAAATGCAAATTTAAAGCTTCCAAAAATACCAAATTTTCGAGCAGGTGTATCTGTTGTAACTCTTTCGGGCATTACACGCCAAACAAAATCAACTCTAAATAGTCTAAATATATTTTCTATTCCAGTTCCCAATTCTATATATGGACTTTTGCTTAGCGTCTGAAAATCATAACCTTTATTTTGATTTAAAAGTTGATTCTGTGTAGATAATTTTCCGTAAACTCCTTTAGCAGTCCAAAAGGTTCGCAATTTCATTTTTTTTACATGAGGTATATATTTGAAAAATAAGGGTCCCATGGTATGTTCTAAAAATAAACCTGCATAGGTGTCACTAATGTATTCAAAACGATTCATCATATTAAACGTTCTGCCATTGTAAAAATAAAATTCATTTCCTGGATGAACTTCAAGAATTGGATATGGCAGAGTGCCTAATATTTTTCCTGCAAAAAAAGTATAATTTATACCGCCCATTGATCGAATGGCTTGGTAGTCTGAAATTGTAAATCGTATTTTTTGATATTCATATTGACTTTGGAAAATATTTTTCAATCCTAAGCCCATATATAATTTTACAGCCGGATATTTTGTGCCCAAACTTGTTCTGTAATAATTTCCTTCGATAAATCTTTCTAAATAATCAAAGCGTAATTCCAATCCAATTTCGGCTGTGGTTATGCTTTTATTATTTTTATCATTTGCCTCAAAAATTCCTTGAAATGGCAATGGGGCATAAGGCGAAAAATTTTTATGCTCAAAGCTCAACATTTGTTTAAAGCCATTATGAAATTCATTAAAAAACTCAAATCGTTTTTGTTCTACAAATGCCAATTTCCAAGGAACGCCTTTTTTTCTGAAAGTAGTATTGAAAATATTATCAAATGAACTTGCATTATTATCATAAAAACTTATTGAATTATCTAAATCACTTTTAATAGAAGCAAATAAATACATTCTTGGTTTACGTTTTAAAAGCCAAAGTGCATTGGCATTATATTTAAATCGTTGATCGTTAAAGCCATAAGCTACATAACCATTTAAATAAATGTTTTTAAATAATTTTGGTGTTGTACCCAGATTCAATCTTACACGGTTTCCTTCTATTGGATTTCGACTGTAAAGATTATACAATGACCCAATTTCCAAAGGTCCAACTTCTTTAATTCCTGTACTTAAAAAATAAATGGTATTGTAGTATTTTTTATAAACTGGTAATGATTGAATGGTATCAATCATTTTATAAATTGCTTTTTCGTTTTTAGATCAACTGTCGTGGCGAACATCGTTCCAATAATTTTCATTTCTATTCTATGCTTCATTATTGATTAC
>JAGNRR010000250.1 GCA_017988595.1 Chitinophagaceae bacterium | reverse complement strand
AACCTATTTTTCTGGAATTTTTTACTCCTTTTACGAGTGCCGACCAATTCGATTATAATCTTGAAAATACCAAAGCTTATTTATTACAGGTTTCTAAAGGCAAAAAAATTATTGATGCAGAATCAATTACGTTGCCAAGTTCAACGAAAAATGACAATATAAACCGATCAGTTACCAAAATCAGTTTAAAAGAAGACCTCACTAGTTTTGATGTAAATCGTGAACAATCATTATTTGGACATTATAAAGAAGGTGAACAATCAGATAAATTATACTTTTTTGATTATGTTTATGAAGATTATAAAAAATATGGCAATACCCCATTAATGGAGCTTGTAAAAAACAAAAAACAAAGAGCTCAGTATACAAAAGAATTTGATGCCTTGATTGCAAAATCAAAAGAAAATCAAAAAGAAAGTTTTATTAAATCTGTAAAAGAAGAATTTGAAATTGACATTGAAAATTATTCGATGGAAATAAAAAACACGGGCAGATTTGGCAGAAATGAACCAATGCAGTATACAGAAAAGTTTACCATTACTGATCAATACATCAAAAAAGCCGGAAACAATCTAATGGTCGAATTAGGGAAATTTCTAACATCGCAAATTGAGCTTTCTAAAAAAGAAAAAGAACGTACAAATAATGTTTACATGACGTTCCCGAGACAAATTGAACAAGAAATTCAATTTGAAATTCCGGCTGGTTACACTGTCTCCGGACTTGAAAAATTCAACAAAAAAGTGGAAAATGAAACAGGAGGTTTTGTCAGCACTGCAACACAAAACGGGAATCTGATAACAATTAAAACGACTAAATATTATTCCAATTATTTTGAACCAAACAGCAATTGGAAAAAAATGGTTGACTTTTTAGATGCTTCCTACCAATTTACACAGGAAAAAGTTCTACTAAAGAAAAATTAATTCAAATTAGCTCAAAAAAACTCAAAATATACAAGTTTGAATTTGTTTGTTTTGAGTTTTTTACTTTTCAAAAGCAAAGATTAATTTACAATAATCTTTTTCCATGATTTTTCAATCTCATTTGCTAATTCAACTAAATAAATACCCGATTGCAATTCACTGATGATTATTTCATCATTTACAAAACTATCTAAATCAATTGGTATATCTTTTACTAAAACTCCTGTTTGAGTATATATTGAAATTCTACTCAATTTTGTATTTGTTTTTACTTTAAGAATTCCCTTTGAAGGATTTGGATAAATCAAAGTTGCATCTAAAGAATAATCTACAACTCCTAATACATTTAAGTCAGTATTAAATAAAACGTCTCTATTTGGAGATGATCCGTGATAGCCTAGAACAAACGTTGCAGAACCCATTCTGGCGTAAGCAAGATCAATTTTTGTATCACTAAAAATAAATGTGTAATCATTTACATCGCCTGTATTGAATGGCCTAGAATAAACCAAAGTACGCAAACCATTAGATGGAACATTATTTTCATTCGAAATTAAATTCCAATTATTAATAGCATCTGTGTTGGGCGTTGATCCAATTCCAACATGTTGAGCATCAACAAGGGTTGAGCCATCCCAATAAACTAAATCTGAACCTAATTCCATTCCTCCCGAAAAAGAACCAAACTGAAGTGCAAACCATCTATCATTGGGACCAGAAAGCGATAAAATTACAGTAGAAGTAGCATTATCCAACGTTAAATTAGCCGTCATATTATCATTTAAAATTAACGTACCGGTCGATTTTTGCTGTGCAAAACTCATCATACAGAATAAGGAAAATAATAAGGTAGTTTTTTTCATTACATTTATTTTAATAAATTAATAATTTCATCGTTTCCTGAAAAAACGGTATATTCAAAGGCAGTTTTCCCATTTGAATCAATTTTAGTTTTATCTGCATTATGTAACAGCAATAGCTCGACTGATGATTTAATTCTAAACTGAACAGCTAAATGTAAAGCAGTTCTTTGAGCATTATCATTCAAATTTACATCAGCTCCGGCATCAATTAATCTTGTAATTATTTCAGTATTATTTACAACCACAGCTGCCATTAGAGCTGTACCCATTTCTGAAATAGCATTCACCTCTGCCCCATTTTTCAATAAAAAATCTACTATTTCATCCTTGCCTTTATAACTGGCTAATATTAATAACGTAAAACCCTCTTTATTTTTTTGATTAATGATAGTATCATTTTCATCTATTAGATTTTTTAAACCAATTAAATCATTTGCTCTAATCAATTCAAAACCATCTTTTTGAGCGATTAATTCTAAATTTGATACAAATAATAAAATCAATAAAACCTTAATTTTCATTAGCTTACAATAAATAATTAACAAATATATCAAAAAATATTACATGTAATATCTTTCAATGAGTAAAGTGGGTTTCTCAATTAGAATTTAAAAAATAGAATTGAGTTGAAAGTGGTAAACTATTTTTTTATTACTTTCTCAACTATAAAACTCATTTCTTCACTATAAATTTTTAGAAAATAAATTCCTTTTGCATATGAATCCATTTTCAAATGAATCAATGTAGAATCATCAATAATGGTTTTGAGTTTTTTTCCAAAGACATCAAAAATTTCAATTTTAGTAATCCGTTGAGTAGCTTGAACGTTCAAAATTGAATTAACCGGATTTGGATAAATTTTTAAATCGGAAGTAAAAGTATATTCAATTGAG
>JAGNRR010000249.1 GCA_017988595.1 Chitinophagaceae bacterium | reverse complement strand
AGCTAAAGAGAAAGGCGACTTGAAAGAAAATGCTGAATATGATGCTGCCAAAGAAGCACAGGGACATCATGAAGCTAAAATTTCAAAGTTGGAAGTGGCTATGGCTAATATAAAAATTATTGACCCAAGAGAAATTGATATTAGTAAAGTAAGTATTTTAAGTAAAGTAAAAATTACTAATATGGGAAATAAAAAAACGATGGATTATCAAATTGTTTCAGAGTCAGAAGCCGATTTGAAATTGGGTAAAATATCGGGCTCATCACCAATAGGTAAGGCACTTTTAGGAAATGCAGTTGGCGATGTTGTAGAAGTAGAAACACCTGGAGGTAAAATGAAATTTAAAATTGAAAATATTAGTATTTAAAGATTAAATGGGAAAAAGTATTTTTTCGAAAATAATTGATGGCACTATTCCATGCTATAAAATAGCTGAAGATGAAAATTTTATTTCTTTTTTAGATGTTTTTCCTTTACAGAAAGGTCATGTTTTGGTGATACCAAAACAACAAATTGATAAATGTTTTGATTTGTCATCCGATATATTATCTAAATGGTTTTTGTTTGCTCAGCCTATTGCCAAAGCAATTGAAAAATCATTTGATTGTAATAGGTGTGGTGTAAGTATTATTGGCATAGAAGTGCCACATGCTCACATGCATTTATTGCCAATTAATAATGCGAATGATATTAACTTTACAAATCCAAAATTAAAATTGGAAGACCAAGAATTTATTGAAATTCAAAAAAGAATAATTAGTTATCTTTAACTTCCTCTTTTCCGTTTACAAATCTAAACCCTACACCATGAATAGTTTGAATTTCAATTTCGGGTTCGTCTTTTAGATATTTTCTGATTTTAGTAATAAAAACATCCATACTTCTGCCTAAGAAATAATCATCTTTTCCCCATACTTTAGTCAGAACTTCTTCTCTTTTCACTACTTTGTTAGCATTTAAACAAAAGAATCTAAGCAAATCAGCTTCTTTTTGTGTTAATCGAATATCTGTATTCGGACCAACAACAGTTAAATTCATATAATCAAATTTGGTAGAACCAAATGAAAATTCTTTTTCATCTAAATCAGTTCCAAGCGTTCGTTTTAAAAATACGCCAATTCGTAGCAACAATTCTTCCATGCTAAATGGTTTAGTGATATAATCATCGCCGCCAGCTTTGAAACCAGCTATTTTATCTTCTTGCATGTTTTTTGCAGTGATAAATAAAATAGGAATGTAGGTATTTTTTCTTCTTATTTGTTGAGCTAAGGTAAAACCATCTTTGATGGGCATGTTTACATCAAGTAAACAGAGGTCAAAAAAACCCTTGCTAAAAGCTTGCCAACCTGCATTTCCATCAGTTGCTATAGTTACAGAATATCCTTTGTCTTCAAGGCTGTCTTTTATTACATATCCTAATGAAGTATCATCTTCTACTAAGAGTATTTGAATTTTAATTGCCATAGTAATTATGTTTTGGGTATAAATATACTAAATTCACTTCCTTTTTCAAGCTCACTTGATACAGAAATTTTTCCACCATGTTGTTCACATATCAATCGAACATAATTTAAACCAAGGCCAAATCCTTTTACATCATGTAAATTTCCTGTTGGAACTCTATAAAAACGTTCAAAAATATGTTTTAGATTTTCTTCAGATATGCCAATTCCATTGTCTTTTACAGATATTTTTATCATATTTTTTTCAACTGCAACATTAATATCTATCATCGGTGCATTTTTGGAATATTTCACGCCATTTTCTATTAAATTGCTAATTGCATTTTTAAAATGTAATGCATCTACTTTTAATTCTATGTTGTCTTGAAAATATGTTGCTTGAATATCTCCTCCTTTTAATCTTAATAAGGGTTTTGTCTTTTCTACAATTGAATTTATAATCTCTACTAAATTTACATTTTCTCTATTCAATTCAATTTTGTCTTTTGTGCTTTTTGCCATTTGCAGCACTCGTTCTACTTGTTGGGTTAAATGTGCGGTTTCATTTGAAATAATAGTTGCATAATTTAATAGTCGTTGAGGATTTTTTATTATTGCTGGATTTTTAAGCACTTCCGCAGAAATTTTTATTGTTGCCAATGGTGTTTTAAATTCATGAGTCATATTATTTACAAAATCTTTTTGAATTTCACTCAGTCGTTTTTGTTTGAAAATAATGAAAATATTATAGGCTAAAATGATTAAAATAAATAACATGACTAAAGTTGATATGAGCCAATTACTCATTTCTCCGATCAAAAATTTAGTTCTATTTGGAAATAAAACACCAAAATAATTATTTTCTCTTAGCTTAGTTGGAAATTTTTTTATCAAATCTGAATTTTCAGTTGTGGTATCTTGAGCAATTGATACATATTTTGTGTGTTGAATAGAATCGCTTTCACAATTGTAAATGCCATACACAAAATCGGTACTTATATTTTGATTTTTTAATTCTCGAATTAATAAATTTTCTAATGATACTGGATCTATAACATCATTTATTTGAACAATAAAATGTTTTTCATTTTCTTTAGTTACAATATTTGTTGTTGGGGAAAAATTATTATTTGATCTTAAAATAGAACCTGCCACATCCTGTAAAGCATTTTTTACTTGGGTGTCAAAAATTTTATTTTCTAATTCATAAGCTTTTTTAATCCAATAAAATTGGGTGATAAACA
>JAGNRR010000248.1 GCA_017988595.1 Chitinophagaceae bacterium | reverse complement strand
TAAAAAAAAACAGATGAAATATTTAAATATTGGTTGTGGTGCTTATTATTCTACGAATACAGAGTGGACGAATGTTGATTTTATTTCTTATGATAAACAAGTAATTGCTCATAATCTACTACAAGGGATTCCTTTTAAAGATGATTCGTTTGATCTTCTATATCATTCGCATGTTTTGGAACATTTCTCCAAAAAAGATGGTGAAAATCTTCTAAAAGAGTGTCATCGTGTTTTAAAAAAAGATGGAATAATTCGTATCGTTGTTCCGGATTTAGAACGATTAGCAATTGATTATTTAAAAGCATTATCAACTGCTATTGAACAACCTTCTAACGAATTGTTGCGTGCAAATTATGAATGGATGCTTTTAGAAATGTATGACCAAACCATGAGAAATTCAAGAGCTGGTGAAATGGGAAATTATTTACATCAAGACGTCATTATTAATGAACCTTTTGTGTATGATAGAGTTGGTGTGGAGGCGATAGAATTTAGAAAAGAATATCTTGAATATAAAAAAAAACCAAAACAATCATCCAGCTTTTTATCTAAAATAAAAATAACTATTAAAAATTTTATATATAACTTACTTTCTATCGATCAACAAGCGTATGAAATAGGAAAATTTAGGTTGGCTGGCGAAATACATCAATGGATGTATGACAGATATTCGCTAAGTTATTTATTAGAAAAAATTGGTTTTGAACAAGTTGTTGTTAGAGATGCATTTAACAGTTATATAGATAATTGGTCAACTTATAATATTGACGGAAAAAACAATATTACTCGTAAGCCAGATTCATTATTTATTGAAGCCAGAAAAAAATAGTGTGCTATTTTTGAATTGTTTCCTGATAGAGTTTTTCGTATTCTTCTAACATGCGTTTTATCGGAAATTTACTTTTTACATCTTCTGCAGCAAGCTTTCCAATATTTTTAATTACTGTTTTATCAGAAATTGTTTGATTAAGTTGATTACAAAGTTCTTCTGTTGAATTAAATAAGAATCCGTTTTTCTTGTCTTCTATAATTTCAGGAATACCGCCAATATTTGAAGCAAAAACACAAACACCACAAGCCATTGCTTCTACAGGTATCAATCCAAAAGCTTCTGCTTTAGAAGGAAAAATAAGCACATCAACACTGTTGTAAAGCTGAGCAAGTAGTTTTCTATCGGTTAAATATGGCTGCACAGTTACATTTAACATTTTTTCATTTTGGATATTAATGGCATCGCCAATAATGTATAATTCAAATGGAGTTGTTATGCTTTCTATTACTGATTTAAATATCTCGCTTCCTTTAAATGGACTTTTAGAATTAAAAATTAATATCCTGCAATTTGGTGTGTCTGTTCTTTTTTTTGGGTAAAAAACGGCATCATCAAATCCATTATAAATAGTTTTAATTTTTAGTTTTTCATTAAAAACGTATGCTTGTTTAAAACAAGATTCCAACCATTTACTAACACTAATAAATGTGATATTTTGGCTGCAGTTTTTGTAAATCGTTTTTTTTTGTTCGAGGTATTTTTGTCTGTTATCAACCAACGTTCCGTTCAGTGGTGGCACATTTAAATAGGGTGTTTTTCCAATTCCAATTTTATAATTTTCGTTTTCAAACGTATATGCTTCACCACCAGTGATTGACCACATGTCGTGCAATGTCCAAATAATTTTTTTTTCTTTAGCAATTTTTTCAATAGCATCCAAATCAAAATAATCACCGTGAATATTATGAAGATGAATGATATCTGCTTCTTCGTATTCTTTTAATTTTTTTAAATTTTGAAACGTATGGTTGTATTTATCTTCAATCGCCAACAGTTTTTTGATACTATATTTTGCTTTAAATCTCCATTTGAGTTTGTTCAGAAAAGCAAATACTTGTACAAGAAAACCCTGTTTAAGCGAAATAACTCTATCTATAGGTTCGCCGTTGAATTTAACAGCTAAGTAGCTGGTTGGATGATGTATGAATAACGAATAAGAAATTAATTCGGCACCACCAGCATGCACATGCGTATTAACGTATAGAATTTTCATGCTTATAGCCAATTGAAAGTAAGAATTTTAAAATATAAAACTTAGTTTTGTTAAAATAATATCTGTATAAAGGTTCGTTGATAGATAGAAATTTTTTTGCTTCTAAATTTTGATAAAGAATATCCATCTTTTTATCTACTGCAATATTTGTAGGATGTTTAAGGTTTGCAACATCAATAGTATCGGTATTTAAGTTTGTTAATTGAGTTTCTGTTTTGTAGTTGGTGCCATAAACACCAATGTTTGTAATTTGATTTTTTATAGGCAAAATAGCAATTCCTTTGTTTAAAGACATACAAAAGGACCATTGAATGTCCCAAGTATCAACCTTTTTATCAAAGGTTGCCTGCAATAATTTTACTCTAAACTCTTTTATTTGTTTGTTTGAAAATTCGTTCCAGACCTTTTTCTCGTTTGCCTGTTTAATCATATCTGGCGTAATGGTAAACTGATATTTTTGCCATGCTCTTTTCCAGGTTGCCCAACCCCAAATTGAAGTTAAATTTGTGAAAAAATAATCATCTTGATATTTGAAATGTACGTCTAGCCAAGATGATCCTCCAATCATCATTACTGTTTCATTTTCTTTATATTTTATTAATAAGTGTTCAGTAAAAGAAAAAAAGACGGAGCAGGAATACAATCA
>JAGNRR010000065.1 GCA_017988595.1 Chitinophagaceae bacterium | reverse complement strand
TTAAATATTAGTTATGACAACGGCGAAAATTGGTTTAAAGCAAATAGTACTGCTGTTGGTCAGTTTTATGCAATTGAAGTAGATGATGAAAAATCGTATAATGTTTATGGTGGTTTGCAAGACAATGGAACATGGTATGGAAGCAGTAAAAATATAGAAAATGAAAGCTGGCATCAGAGTGGGCAATATGGATATAAAGAAGTTGGAGGAGGCGATGGCATGCAAATAAGAGTGGATACAAGAGATAATAATACGATTTATTTAGGTTATCAATTTGGAAATTATTGGCGAAGTAAAAAAAATGGAAATGATTATTTGGAGATAAAGCCTACACATGAAATTGGCGAAGCAGCTTTGCGATTTAATTGGCAAACACCAATTTTATTGAGTAAACATAATCAAGATATTTTTTATTATGGCAGCAATTGTTTTCATCGAAGTATGAACAAAGGTGGGGGTTTAAAAAAATTAAGTAGCGATTTATCTTCGCCACGTGCACAAGGAAATGTGCCTTATGGAACACTTACAACTATTGCAGAAAGCCCATTAAAATTTGGATTATTATATGCAGGAACAGATGATGGGTTGCTTTGGAAAAGCGAAGATGTAGGCTATACATGGAAAAAAATCAGTACAATGTTTCCGCCTTATTTTTGGATTTCGAGAGTGGTGGCAAGCAAGCATGATGAAAATAGAATATATGCATCATTGAACGGATACCGAAAAGATGATTTTAATCCGTATCTATTTATTAGTGAAAATAAAGGCGATAATTGGAAAAGAATTGGAACTGATATTCCTGCCGAACCCATAAATGTTGTAAAAGAAGATCCGAAAAATGAAAATATAATTTATGTAGGAACAGATAATGGTTTGTATGTAAGTTTTGATAAAGGCATTCATTTTATACCATGGCGAGGAAATTTGCCAAGAGTTGCCATTCACGATATTGCCATTCAAGAAAGAGAAAATGAAATTTTACTAGGTACACATGGACGAAGTATTTACATTTCAAAGCTAGATTTGGTGCAGGCTTGGAACGATTTTAAGAACGAAGAATTAAAAATTTTACCATTAGATGAAGTAGATTTTAATGCTAGTTTGGGAAAAAAATGGGCGTCTTATGCCAATGCAAATTCATCACCAGTTTCAATAAATTTTATAAGTAAAACAAAAGAAAATGTAAAGGTGGAAATATTAAATTCCAAAAATAAAGTTCTTAAAACCATTTATTTTGATGCAATAGTTGGAATAAATACATTGAACTATGATTTAAGTATAGATGAAAAAAACAAAAATAATTTTGTTGAAAAAATAGCTAAAATAGATGATGGAAATTTTTATCTTCCCGTAGGAAATTATAAAATAAAAATTGAAAATAAAGCATCAATAAAAACAGAAACTAATTTAACCATCAAAGAAAAAAAATAAATGAAAGCATTAATATTACCCGTAAAAAATATTTATCCTCAAATACCAACAACTTGTTTTTTAGCCCCAAATGCAACTATAGTAGGCGACGTAGTTTTTGGCGAAAATTGTTCTGTGTGGTTTAATGCTGTTGTTCGAGGAGATGTAAACAAAATTAGATTTGGCGATAAAGTAAATATCCAAGATGGCGCTTGTATTCATTGTACTTATGAAAAAACAGAAACGCTGATAGGGAATAATGTATCTATTGGACATAATGCAATTGTACATGGTTGTACTATTGAAGACAATGTATTGATTGGAATGGGCGCAATAGTAATGGACAATGCAGTGGTAAAAAGCAATACTATAATTGCAGCAGGAGCTGTTATTTTGGAGAATATGGTTTGCGAAAGTGGAAGTATTTATGCAGGTGTGCCAGCAAAAAAAGTAAAAGATATTTCCGAAGAATTAATTCATGGAGAAATAAATCGTATTGCAAAAAATTATATGATGTATAGTTCTTGGTTTCAAGAAATAAATTAAACCACGAACAATTTTTAAAGTCAAAACAAAAAGAAATTTTATGAAAAACCTAATCTACCTTTTAATCGCATCAGTTTTAATTTTTAATTTTTCATCATGCAAGAAAAGAGTTTCGGGCAGTGTAAAAATTTATGGAAAAATTATAGATGCTTATGACAATTATGGATACACTGATATTGATTTAAGATTATTTCAAAATCAAAAAAACAAAAGCACTGAAGTTGCTCCAGATGTAAAAATCAATGCAGATGGCACATACGAAGTAAATTTTGTAACAAATGATGTGGCTCAAAAAGGTTATGATTTTGAATGGACACCAAATGTTTTGGACGATTATTATTTTGACAACGAAGCCACATCTGCTTATCAATTTATAAATGATAACGAATGTAAAGTGGATATTACATTGCGCAGAACTGGACATTTTAAAGTAAGATTGCAAGATGTTTTTCCTTATGATAATATTCCATATCTAGAATTTCGTTGTGATGGAAATCGATATCCTGTAGATTTAAGAACTTTTAGCGGTGATGAAACGTTTACAACAAGATTAATTCCACAACGAGATAATTATTATCAATTGGTGAGCAGAGCGTACAATTTTACGGATACTGTAATTGCAGGTGTTGTAAATATGGATTTGAGTGGAGATACACTTTATCAAACATTGCAGTTTTAATAATTTTTATCATCAATAGTTTCTAGCATTTTCATATAGCTAATATAACGTTCCACGGCAATTTCGCCTTGCCTCACAGCATTTTCTACTGCGCAGTTTGGTTCGTTTAAGTGCATGCAATTATTAAATTTACATTGATTAATCATTTTTTTCATCTCAGGAAAATAGCCATTCAATTCACTTTTTTTAATATCAACCAAGCCCAATTCTCTAATCCCTGGTGTGTCTATTAATTTTCCGTTGTCTTCAAAATCATACATTTGAGCAAAGGTGGTTGTGTGCATTCCTTTACCACTCCACTCAGAAACTTCTTGTGTGAAAATATCTTGACTTGGAAAAAATTCATTAATCATACTTGATTTTCCAACACCCGAATGACCACACAAAAGTGTGGTTTTATTTCGCAATAAATTTTTTATCACCTCAAGATTTATTTTTTCTTGAATAGAAATTAAATAAAAATCATAGCCAATTTTTTCATATCGCTGTTTCAACATATCAATTTCTTCAAGTTCAATATCGTTGTAAATGTCGGCTTTGTTAAAAATGATAATTGCAGGTAAATGAAAAGTAGCCGAGCTAATTAAAAATCGATCAATAAAACCAGTAGACGTTTTTGGATTTTTGAGCGAAGCCAATAAAATGGCCTGATCCAGATTTGAAGCTACAATATGTTTTTGATTTTTATTGTGCGGCGATTGACGTGCTATATAATTTTTTCTTTTTTTGATATTTAAAATCATCGCACCATTTTCCAATTCATTTTCCTCGGCAATTTCCACGATATCGCCAACAGCTATTGGGTTTGTGGAAGTTATTTCGTCATCAAGTTTTAGTTTTCCATAAACTCGGCAAGTCCAAAATTTTCCATTTTCATCTTTAGCAAGATAACGGCTTCCTGTAGATTTATATATTGTAGCTATCAAAAAATTGGGTGTTTCAAGTTGCAAATTTACATTTTTATTTACTTCAAAAAATGAAAATTCTGTTTTGTATATTTGTTGCTTATAAAATTAAAATTGGCTTTTTCGTATAAAATTATTGAAGAACAAAAATCATTGCTCCAGCTTCCAGAAAACGAACTTGCAGAGCTAAAAAAAATGTTTTTGCAAATGCACAATAATGATATCGATAGTCAAGCTCATCGCATATATTTATTTTTAAAAAGAGCGTTAGACATCATTTTTTCTGGTTTGTTTATAGGATTATTTTTTATTTGGATTTTTCCGATAGTAGCGATTTTAATAAAATTAAGCTCTCAAGGACCAATATTTTTTTTACAAAAACGAACTGGATTAAATGGCAAAGATTTTTTGTGTTACAAATTTAGAAGTATGGTAGTAAACAAAACTTCGGATACGGAACAAGCCATTGAAAATGATGTAAGAATTACGGCAATTGGAAAATTTTTGCGCATTTCACATCTAGATGAAACACCACAGTTTTTAAATATTTTTTTAGGTGATATGAGTTTGGTTGGTCCTCGCCCTCACATGATTTATCATACAGAAATGTTTGCCGAAAAAATTCCGTATTTTAATTTACGTCACAAAACCGCTCCTGGATTGACAGGCATGGCTCAAATAAAAGGTTATAAAGGAGAAATAAATACAGAAAGAGATATTGTAAAACGTGTGCAATGGGATATTTATTATCTAAACCATCAAAACATTGGTCTTGATATTCGGATTTTAGTAACCACTGTTGGACAAGTGCTAGGACAAATTTTTCAGTTTAGGAAAGCTTAATATTTTCCCGCCGATGTAGCTATATCTTCAATAGGATGCCAAGTAGTTTTTATTTCTTGCAAGTCTAAAATCAAATATGGATTTTCGTTTTCATCTTTTATCCAATCTTTGTTCCAATCAAAAAAACGTTTTACATTTTGCGAAGACAAAGCTTGAATTTCTTTTTTAATCGTTTTATTTTCTTTGCCATAAACCACAGCGTTTACATCCATATGATTGGCAAACTGAGAAAATAGTTCATCTTCTTTTCCTGTAATAATATTTACTACGCCACTTGGCAAATCGCTTGTGGCAAGCACTTCGGCAAAACTAATAGCACATAAGGGTAATTTTTCGGAAGCTAAAAAAACAACCGTATTTCCGCCAGCAATTGCAGGCAATAATGTGCTTATAACATCTAGCAACGCATTTTTTTCATCGCCAATAATACTGATTACCCCCATAGCTTCGCAAACCGAAAAATTAAAATGTGAACTAGAAACAGGATTTACACTACTAAAAACTTGCTGATATTTATCGCACCAACCTGCATAATAAATACATCTGTCAATCGATAAATTAATTTCTTTTTCAGCAGCAGCTTTTGTTTTTCCAAGTAACATAATTTCTTCTATAAACTGTACTTTTCGGGTTTCAAGCATTTCACCTATTCGATATAAAATTTGAGAACGATTAAAATGTGTTTTACTACTCCAACTAGGAAATGCTTTGCGAGCAGCAACTACAGCATTTCTAAAATCTTTTCTGCTGCTCAAACACATATTTGCTAGGAGTTCTTTTTTGGAATTATAAACAGGATAATATCGTGCACTTTCTGTTCGTGGAAATTTCCCGTCGATAAAAATTTTGTAAGTTTTTTGAATTTGAATTCGGCTCATTATTCTAAAATTTTATATATGCATTTAATCCATGTAATCCACCTTCACGTCCAAAACCACTTTCTTTAAAACCACCAAAAGGCGAAGCTGGATCAAATTTGTTGAACGTATTTGCCCATACAATTCCTGCTTTTAATTTTTGAGTTAGGTTAAAAATTTTACTTCCTTTGTCTGTCCACACACCTGCACTTAATCCATAAGGCACATTATTAGCTTTTTCTATTACTTCATCGATTGTTCTAAATGTTTGAATGGCTAAAACTGGTCCAAAGATTTCTTCTTGAACGATACGATGCGATTGTGATGTATTTAAAAAAAGTGTTGGTTTGCAAAAAAATCCTTTGTTGGGTATGTTTGTATTTGGCTGATAAATTTCGGCTCCTTCTTTTTCACCAAGTTTTATATAATGATTTATTTTTTCCAATTGCTCTTTTGAATTGATAGCACCCACATCGGTATTTTTATCCATCGGATTACCAACAATTAAGGTTTCCATTCTTGTTTTTAATTTTTTTATAAAAATTTTTGAAATATTTTCTTGTAAAAAAAGTCGTGAACCAGCACAACAAACATGCCCTTGATTAAAAAAAATTGCATTGATAACACCTTCCACAGCCTGATCTATTGGTGCATCATCAAATACAATATTTGCACCTTTTCCGCCAAGTTCTAAGGTTAATTTTTTATCTGTTCCTGCTATAGATTTTTGAATTATTTTTCCAACTGCTGTACTTCCTGTAAAAGCAATTTTATTTACATCAGGATGATTTACTAAAGCTTCTCCTGTTTTTCCATCGCCAGTAATTATATTTACAACGCCATCTGGCAAACCACTTTCTTGAATTAATTCTGCAAGTTTCAATGCAGTTAGCGAAGTGTTTTCAGCAGGTTTTAAAACAACTGTATTGCCACAAGCCAGAGCTGGCGCAATTTTCCAAGCAGCCATAAGCAAGGGGAAATTCCAAGGAATAATTTGTGCCACCACACCAAGTGAAGTTGGCTTTTTGTTTGGAAACGCATAATCTAATTTGTCTGCCCATCCGGCATAATAAAAAAAGTGATTTGCAGCCAATGGAATATCTATATCTCTACTTTCTCGAATTGGTTTTCCGCCATCAAGGGTTTCAATAACTGCAAATTCTCTGGCTCGTTCTTGTATCAATCTGGCGATGCGAAAAATATATTTTCCTCGTTCTTTAGCCGTTATTTTTTTCCAAGTTTTATCATAGGCATTTCTTGCTGCTTTTACTGCTAAATTTACATCTTCATTATTAGCTTGTGCAATTATTGATAATTTTTCACCAGTTGCAGGATTTATGGTGTCGAAAAATTTTTTACTTTTTGGTTCAATAAATTTTCCGTTTATAAATAAATTATATTTTTCTTTAATAGAAATATGATCGCTGCTTTCTATAGCAGGAGCATAATCCCAAGTAAAAGATTTCTGATTATTGTTCATAAGGATAAAAGTAAAAAAAAGGATTGAATAAAATCATAAGAACTAGTGGCAATATTTTTATTTTTTACCCATCAAACTATTTACCAATAAATCTTTATGTGCAAGTTTTATTAGTCCATCGGCAAGTCCTATTTGTGGAACAGCAATTTGAGAAATATTTCCCCATCGCAAAATTTGCAAATATATTTTCATTGCAGGTACAATAACATCCGCTCTATCGTCTCTAAATCCATATTTGTGAATACGTTCTGCAACACTCAATATTTTCATTTCTTGATAATAAGTTTTTAGTTTTTCTAAACTCAAAAGTTGTCCTTGTTTTAATTTAGATATTGAAAAAAGTTTATTAATATTTCCACCACTTCCAATTGCTATCAAAGGATCGTGATTTTTGCTTTGTAATTTTACAAATTTTTTCATTTCTTCCCATTGACTTTCTTCTACACTGTTTTGCAAAATTCTTATCGTGCCAATATTAAATGATTTTTTATTGACTAATATATTTTTCGAAAATAAACTTAGTTCAGTGCTTCCACCTCCAACATCAATATACAAATAATTTTTTCTTGAATTTAATTTGTCTGCAAAATGCGTTTCATAAAGAATTTCGGCTTCTCTATCACCTGTAATTATTTCTACATCAAAACCTGTTTTCTTTTTTATAAAAGCTAGAACGTCATTTTTGTTTTTAGCATCTCGCATTGCAGATGTGGCACAAATTTTTGTTTGTTGAACTTGATATACATTTATCAAATGTTTAAATGCTAATAAAGTTTCTGCTAATTTTTCTTTTTTAAATTCTGAAATAGTTCCATTTTCAAATACTTCAAAACCTAATCGTAAGGGCACACGTATTAAATTTACTTTTGTATAATCAAAACTTCCATCTTTATAAGTTGTAATGTCGTTGATTAAAAGTCGAATTGCATTTGAGCCTATATCTATTGCAGCAAGTTTCATAATTTAGAAACAACAAGGTAGTTATTTTTTTTTAATAGTCTTTTTTGTTTTTTAAATAAAAATAAATTTCTTCTTGCGATCGAATTCTTTTTTCGTTTTCGGCAGGTAACACATAGTTATTATTTTGCCTATTATTTAATATCCTTGCTTTTACATTTTCAGCAAGTTGAATATCTAGAATTTGTTTTAATTCTTTTTTTATTTCTTCACTAAAAATTGGGGTGCTCACTTCAATTCTAAAATCTAAATTTCTTATCATCCAATCTGAACTTGAAATGTAAACATCTTCTTTGTCATTGTTTTTAAAATACATTATACGGGCATGCTCCAAATATTCGTCCACAATGCTAATGGCTTTGATGTTTGATTTCCATTTTTTATTTTCTGTAAATGCACAGCAAATGCCTCTTATTATTAATTTTATATCAACATTATTTTTTTTAGCCTCGTATATTTTTTTAATCAATTTATCATCTACCAAACTATTTAATTTGATAATAAATTCACCATTTTGTTTCTTGTTTTTTGATCGAATTTCGTGATCTATTTTTTCTATAAAAAAATTTCTTGTATTGAAAGGAGAAGTAATTAAGGCTTTACAGCTTTTCAATAAATCAGCTCTATTTTGATTTTCAATAAAATTGAAAACTTTATTGACATCCGAACAAATTATTTTATTGGATGTAAGTAAACAATGATCTCCATAAAATTGAGCTGTACTTTCGTTGAGATTTCCTGTACTAATAAAACTATAATATTTTATACGTCCAGAAACGATTTTTGAAATGCTACAAATTTTAGCATGAATTTTCATATCAGGTAATCCTACAATAACTTTTACACCTTCTTCTTCTAATATTTTTTTCCAATTTAAATTTGCTTGTTCATCAAATCGGGCTCTTAATTCGATGACAACGGTTACTTTTTTTCCGTTACGAACCGCATTAATCAAGGCGCTGGCAATTTTTGAATCTTTAGCTAGGCGATAACAGGTTATTTTTATGGTTTGTACAAATGGATCAATGGCTGATTCACGAAGCAAATCAATAATTGAATCGAAAGAGTGATATGGAAAATGTAGCATGACATCTTTTTTGTTCAATACATCCAAAATTCTTACAGGTTGTGTAAATAATGGATGAACAAATGAATCATTTCGGCTTGTTTTTTTATCAAATATTTCTTTCGGAAAGTTTGTAAAATCTTTATAATTATGAATACGTCCACCTGGCACCAAATGTTCTTTTTTACTTAATCCCAATAATTTTATTAAGTAATTAAGCAACGATTTTTTAATGTTTTTATCGTAAACCAAACGAACCGCTTTCCCTTTTTTTCTATTTTTTAATCCTTTTTCAATTCGTGAAATAATATCAGTTTTCACATCATTATCAATATCCAATTCGGCATCTCGAGTTACTTTTATAATAAAACCTTCAAAACTATTGAAGCCAAATTGAGTAAACAATTTTGGCAGACAATATCGAATTACATCTTCGAGCAAAATAATATTTTTAAATCCGTTTTTAGGAGGCAATACTAAAAAACGAGGCAATACAGAAGTTGGAATTTCAATGAGAGCATAGCTGTTCATAAATGAATTTTCAGTATTACTAAGTACACAGGCTAAATAAATAGATTTATCTTGAAGCAATGGTAACTCTGGAATACTTTCAATCATCAATGGATGAATGTTGGTTCTCACTTTTTCGTTAAAATATGTTTCAACAAATTTTTTTTGAACTAGATTTAATTCTTTTTCATTAACCAATGCAATTTTTTCTTTTCTTAAATCGGTTAATATATCTTCATAACAAAGTTCAAAATCTTTTTGTTGTGCTAAAACAATTTTTTTTATTTGTTTTAAAATTAAATCTGGATTATTTTCCAAATACATTTTTAATGATTTTCCAAACTTCGACATTCTGTTTAATGTAGCTACTCGAACTCTAAAAAACTCATCTAAATTATTTGAAAAAATCCCCAAAAAATTTAAACGTTCTTTAAGTGAAACGTTTTTGTCTTTAGCTTCTTGAAGTACTCGAGCATTGAAAGACAACCAACTAATATCTCTGATGATTAAATCTGAAGTTGTTTTTTGCATATCTGAATGCAAATATAGTTTTGGGATGTTTAATTCAATGTTAAGTTTTTTATAGAAGTATTTTAAACCTAAAAGCCGTCTTTTAATTGTAGTTTTGCGAGATGCTTATAC